>JAURGV010000086.1 GCA_030833605.1 Rhodothermales bacterium | reverse complement strand
AAAGCACAAAACAGGTCAAATTGTACTGAGTTTATGGTCGGGTAAAGTAGCTGTAACCGGTGTGGCTATTACCTCATTGGCGGCTCTCTTAAAGGCAGATGCTCCGGTCCTGGAATTTTGTATTTGGACCACGGTAATCCTGCTCTCCTATTCCTTTTTTAGATATTTCGTCCGATTTTTTGCTCTTCTGAGAAAGGGGCCCGATCCAGAAGGCCAACCCTTGGATTAAAACCGGACGTTTGAAAACACCGAACCAATCTCACGTCGTCTTCGGCCCTTAGGTTGACGATTTCCCTCATTTATCTTTGATTCGTTTTTACAAGAATGGGTTTTTTTGACCGAAAAAAGAAGCAGCAAGAGTCCCTCGAGACGGGGCTTGAAAAAACACGGAGTTCATTTTTTGGCAAGCTGACCAAGCTGGTTAAAGGCCGAGACACAGTAGACGAGTCCTTTTTGGACGATTTGGAAGAACTCTTGGTCGTTAGCGATGTCGGCGTTGCGACCACGGTTGACATTATTCGCCGGGTTGAAGCGCGTGTAGCCAAAGATAAGTATGTGTCCACCAACGACTTAGGAGCTCTTATCCGTGATGAAGTGGCTGGTTTGCTTCTGGGGGGCAGCCCGGAACGTCCGTTAGAATTTGATGCCCCATTACCGCAAAGACCACATGTGGTGATGGTAGTCGGTGTGAACGGGGTGGGCAAAACCACGACGATTGGTAAACTAGCTCTTTCCTACAAAGAAGCGGGTAAAAGCGTGATGTTAGGAGCCGGAGATACGTTTCGTGCTGCGGCAACCGAGCAACTGGATATCTGGGCAGAGCGGGCAGGCGTACCCATTATTAAGCAAGGTCACGGAGCTGATCCTGCCGCGGTCGCTTTCGATACGCTTGCGGCAGCTAAAGCAAAAAATGTTGACGTGGTGCTCATTGATACCGCAGGGCGCCTTCACACCAAAGGCGGCTTGATGGACGAATTGTCTAAGGTCAAACGGGTGATGGACCGGCAGATTGATGGCGCGCCACACGAGGTTCTCTTGGTGTTGGATGCGTCAACGGGTCAAAATGCGATTCGTCAAGCCGAGGAGTTCACGAAGGCGGTCGATGTGACCGGATTGGTCCTGACTAAATTAGACGGGACCGCCAAGGGGGGTATTGTGATTGGCATTTCAAATGAGTTTCAAATACCCGTAAAATATATTGGTGTAGGGGAGGGCATTTACGATCTACAGGTATTTGACCGTTCCCGCTTTGTAGATGCGTTATTTTTGGGAAAATAGGCCGATTGTCCCATCACTTTCGGTTCGAAGCGCTGGAAAAACCATTCATCCCGAAAATGTGACGGTCTATTGTTCCTTCTGTAAACCTGGTGTTTGAATTGGCGATATTTCGTATCGTTCGGATACTCAGCTAGACCCTCGAAACGAAAAGAGCCCACTGCTTATCAATACGAAAGAATTAAAAGAAGCAGGCAGTCGTCTGAAACGTAGTATGATTGACGGTGACAAAAGATATTCGGTTTTCCCTTGTTGGCTCCATGTAATGATGGTGTTTGTGGTTTTCTTGATTACAGCTACCACAAGTAACGCCCAACTGAAAACAGGTGATTTTGACGTAGACGTTGTGAGCGTTCGGGCCGGATCGAAAACGGGTGTTTCTCAGAAAAATACAAGAGTGGATGTGTATACGAGGGTCCCGACCTCTCAGGTTAGCTTTATCAATACGCCCAATGGATTTACGGCTGGCTATGAACTAAAACTGAACGCCATTGAAATTTCAGACGACAACCGGCTTCGGAATTTAGTCCAATCGAAAATTTGGGACGCCAATTTAGTGGTCAACTCGTATGCGGAGACCCGATTGGACGATAAGTTTGATTACACCACCCAATCGGTAGATCTGAAACCGGGTCGGTACATTTTCGAAATTCAGTTGTCCGATAAAAATTCAAGTCAAACCTATCTCCGGAGCATGCCGGTAACGGTTAAGGACCTTCGTTCAAATGTGGCCATTTCCGACATTACTCTGTTACAGTCCTACGATGAAGTTAAGTACACGATTGTGCCAAGGATAACCGGTCGTGTTGGTAGTGAAGAAGGAGGCTTTAAGGTTTTTTACGAATTGTATTCGGACGGCGAAAACGACGTAGTGATTACGCAAGAAGTACGTCGCTCTCGTGAAGATGGGGCAGCCATTAAGGCCGTCGCGCTAAATCCTGATCCCACAAAGCCGGACACCGATTTAGCCTATTCCAAACAAGAAACCGTATTTCTAAATCGTTCTCGGAGCCAGTACATCGTTACGGTTCCTATGGACGACTTCAAAGTGGGCACGTACCAAATTACGGTTTCAGTTAGCGAATTGGGCGGTGGGCCGTTGGCTTCGGCCGAACGCCGCTTTTCCGTTGAATGGTCCGGTTTGACGCAACATATTGAAGGTAACATCGACGAAGCGATTGCTCAGATGGAATACGTTGCCAAAAAACGCGAGTTAAGCTTTATACAGGAAGCTTCCAACGACGTTGAACGCTACCAACGATTCCGTTCGTTTTGGGATAAACGGGATCCTACTCCCGGCACGCTTAGAAATGAGCGCATGGAAGAGTACTATTATCGTATTGCTTCCGCCAACCGCAACTATGGCGGCACCGATGATGGTTGGAAAACCGACCGAGGATTCGTTTTGGTCCGTTTTGGAGAGCCAGATTTTGTTCGCAGAAAGCCCCACAGCTTCGATTACGAACCTTACGAGGTTTGGGAATACCAGCGGATAGGGCGCCAGTTCATTTTTGTTGACAAAACAGGTTTTGGCGATTACGAACTGTTAACACCGATTTGGGACGAGCGCACTCGGCTGTATTAGTTCGTAGGTTGAAACACACTTTTTTAAGGGCGCGCCGGACAACGTCCGGCGCGCCCTTTGCTATTTCTTAGCGAAAAGAGCCTAGACTGACAGATTCTTGGTTTGTATCGTACGGGCTATTCTTTCCAGCGACGTGCCTCCCTCAAGCAAATGTCCTCCCAATCCACATCTTCCGTATCCAGCGCCGAACTCCACGCAAAGAGCGAAGGGCCGCGGATTGTGTTTATGGGCACGCCAGAATTTGCTGTCCCATCTCTTAAGGCATTGGTAGACAATGGTTTAAAGCCAATTGGGGTTGTCACTGGTCCGGACAAAAAACGAGGACGTGGTCAGATCGTATCGCCAACCGCTGTTAAAAAAGCGGCTCTGGAGGCCAACATTGCGACAATTCTTCAGCCCGAAGATGTTAGAGATCCTCAGTTCGAAAAAGAAATTGAAGCGCTAAAACCTGACATTATGGTGGTCGTTGCGTTTCGCATTTTACCCGCGGGTGTTTTTAGCTTGTCCAAGCTCGGCACCTTTAATTTGCATGGATCGCTACTGCCTCGATATCGTGGTGCGGCGCCGATTAACCGAGCCGTTATGGCAGGTGATACCGAAACGGGTGTTACTACGTTCTTGCTGCAAGAGAAAGTGGACACGGGCAATATGCTGCTCAAGCGTTCGATGTCCATCGGGCCCAACGAAACAGCCGGGGAAGTTCATGACCGAATGATGGTCTTAGGCGCTCAAGCGGTGGTCGATACGGTCCATTTGTTGCTTAAGGGTGAGGTGGCGCTAGAAGCCCAAAATGATGCACAGGCAACCCCAGCGCCCAAGATCTTTAAAGAAGACTGTGAAATACATTGGGACCGGGCAGCCATCGAAATCCACAATCAAATTAGAGCCTTATCCCCCTATCCCGGAGCCTTTACCTCACTTGAAGGGAAGCGGTTCAAGATTTGGGAGTCCCGTGTTGTGGAAGAAAATAAGGCATGTGGCGCGCCGGGAGAGATTGTGGATTCCGAGACCAATCTGGTAATAGCGGCCGAAAAGGGATGTATTCAGTTGCTCCGGGTACAGCAAGAAGGTAAAAATGCGATGGATGGTTCTGACTTTCTTCGGGGTAATCCTATCCCAACAGGTATTACATTAGGCTAACGCCGAAAAATGACCGATTTAAGTCAACATAACGCCAATAAGGCCTCTTCTCTGGTCCAGCCATTCAAGTATGCATTGAATAAAATGCGCTCGAATGAAGTATTGAGTCCTACGCAATACATGGAACGGGCTAGGATGCTGTTGGTCGATCGACTAGGTGTAAAGGGACCCATCGCAGAAAGTGCCTTTTCTCCAGGCGTCGTTGGATTAATGGCCGATCATACGCATTATTTCGAAGGGTTTGCCCTCGTGCTACAAACCCGCCAAGGCGCCGCGGTGGCGATTCGACCGAATTCGCGTGGTAAGCATACCATTGTTGTGGAAGCGCCAGGAATTCATCCAGGCGGCAAGCCTGCAACATCGCAGGGGCATTCGGAAGCTAAAATATCGACTTCCAGTGCATTCGAAGACCTAAACAGGTTGTTTGAAACCATACTTGGAACGGTGTCGCCCGAATCAACCAACACGTATGATGTGGCTTTGGTGGTGACCGTTCCGGCAGCCCTAGGCGCAGCATTCCATGGTTCCGTGACGGTTACCATGATCAAAGCATTGGTTGCAATCGACAAAAAGAAGGCAACGGACCTAGACATACGCACGATGGCCCTAACGGCGCTAAACGCCTGGTACGGGTGTCGATTTAGTCCCGCCTATGTGATTGGGTCGCTGGCTCAACAAACGGAACCGTTCGTGCTTATTGACACCGGCACACTCAGCAACTTGCCTATTGAAGGGCCTTCCCCGGATAAGATCGCTTGGGGTTTGATTAAGTGGTCCGACAAGTGGTCGGGAGCCTATAAAGATTCGAAAAATCGAAATGAAAGGGCTCAACAAGCGTTGGAACAGGTTCAAAAGAACGGTTTTAAGAACCTCGAATCTCTTAGAAACTTGGAGCACAGAGATTTGGAACAGGCCGTTGAGGTGGTTCCAAGAAAGAGTAAAGGAGTGCTACGGTTTCTAGTTACCGAGAATCGGAATGTCCAAAAACTCATTATTGGTCTTAAAAAAGAAGATTGGCAGTTTTTTGGAGCACTAATGATGATTTCCCAAGCATCAAAAGCAGCGGACTGGAGTACTACCGATACCATTCATTCTCTAATTACAAAAGAAGCGGAATCAGCGGCAATGGATGGTATATTTGGTGTGGTACAAACGGGTGAAGGCGCTTGTATGTTGGTTTGCGGTCAGGCATTTTCGATGCCTGCCTTTATGGACCGCGCAAAAGAAATTGCGGCCGAACATACGACCGAAGACGTTGAAACGTTCATTATTTGATTTTATTGAGAGAAACAGAAAAACGAATGTCGGAATTTGATATTTCAGCGGTAAATGACCGCATTGCACAGGAAAGCGCGTTTGTTGATGATTTGCTCCGAGAAGTTGGACGAGTAGTTGTCGGTCAAAAATACATGATTGAGCGGCTGCTGATTGGCTTGCTTGGTGATGGACACGTGTTGTTGGAGGGCGTACCGGGTTTGGCCAAAACGCTAACCGTTTCGTCGTTGGCGGCCGCCATTGGCACTCGCTTTCAGCGCATTCAGTTTACGCCTGATTTGTTGCCCGCCGACTTGCTTGGAACGCTTATTTTCAATCCAAAGGAAGGCAGTTTCTCTATCAAGAAAGGGCCCATTTTTGCCAATATTATCCTCGCAGACGAGATAAACCGTTCTCCTGCCAAGGTGCAAAGCGCGTTGCTTGAAAGTATGCAGGAGCGCCAGGTGACCATCGGCGACACCACGTTTCCTCTTGAAGCCCCGTTTTTGGTGCTAGCGACTCAAAACCCCATTGAACAGGAAGGGACCTACCCGTTACCCGAAGCGCAAGTGGATCGCTTCATGATGAAGATAAAGGTCGGGTATCCAACGCGGGATGAGGAACTAGAAATCATGCGTCGCATGGCAAAAACCGGAGGAAAACCCGAAGTCAAGCCGGTTGTTACGCCCAAACAAATTTTATCGGCTCGGGCTGTTTTGAATGCCCTTTATATTGACGAGCGAGTCGAAAAGTACATTGTCGATTTGGTAGTAGCTTCCAGAGAGCCCGAAAAAGTGGGCTTGGCTGCGCTCAAACCCCTAATCGAATACGGCGCTTCTCCGAGAGCGACCATTAATCTGAATCTAGCAGCACGGGCACACGCATTCCTTCAGCATCGTGCGTACATTACCCCGGAAGATATTCGAAGCATTGCGATGGATGTGTTGCGGCACCGCGTAGCCGTTACGTACGAAGCGGAAGCCGAAGAAATCAACAGTGAGGATATTGTACAGCGTATTCTCGACACGGTAGAAGTACCATAGACAGCTAAGTATGGGCTAAGTATGGGCCGACAAGCAAAAATTTTTACCAAGGACTCCATCAGTGTGGCTTTCCTATTGGAACAGCTAAACACCACGGTGGGCGTGAACGTAAAGTTGCTGAATGCGGTCGATTTGGATGCCCGTTTGGTGACGGAAAGTAGCTTGAATAGGCCGGGTCTGGTTTTAGCCGGATACCTTGAGCTGTTCACCTATAAGCGCATTCAGCTCCTCGGGAATACGGAGTGTCGGTATTTGGCCCATTTGGACGAAGAAGCTCGGCTAAAAGCGTTCAACAACTTGCTCAAGTTTTCCATTCCGTGCATCATTCTGACGGAAGGAAATGTGCTGGAGAAAAGGCTGATTGATATGGCGACTAACGTCGGCATTCCCATTTGCATGACGGAGAATCCAACAATCGATTTCATGATTGTTCTCCGGGAGTTTTTGGGTGATCAATTTGCCCAAACGCAGTCTCTACACGGATCGTTGATCGATATTTATGGGATAGGCGTTTTGATCGTTGGTCCAGCCGGTATTGGTAAAAGTGAAGTTGCTCTGGATCTTGTGGAAAGAGGGCACCGCCTTGTTGCCGACGACGTTGTTATGGCAACCCGCAAAGAAGAGAAGGTCATCATGGGGTCTGGAACCGACTTGGTTCAGCACTTTATGGAGATTAGGGGACTGGGTTTGGTGGATGTTCGAGCCATGTTTGGCGTTCGAGCCATTCGTTTCCAAAAAAGAATTGAACTCGTGGTCAACCTCCACGTGTGGGACCCAGACGAAGAGTATACCCGTTTGGGCATGGTCGATGAGACGTACGACATTTTAGGCATCGACATGCCGCTCGTAAAACTTCCTATCACCCCAGGGAAAAACGTCACCGTATTGTGCGAGGTGATCGCTATGAATCACCTCCTACGCCATTACGGGTATGATCCAGCAGAAGTGTTTGCGGATCGACTCGCAGAGCGCATTCGCAAAAAAGGCTCCAGCTCAGAAGTGGGCCGTGGCATCGAATACTTCGAGCACGATTACGAATAGTCGGTTCGTCGCTAATCCTCTGAGCTCCAACAACTTGCAGGGGTTTTAGTCTTTGATTAAATCCAACTCCAAGTGCGAGGCCATACCACTAGAGCGATAAATGCGGTGTGTTTGGGCCTGGTAGTCGGAAGCCTCGGCTTTGAAGATATTCTCGACAAAGGTCTGTGGATTGCGATCGTGCACCGGAAACCACGTGCTCTGAACGTGCACCATAATCCGATGGCCTTTTTTAAAGGTGTAGGCTTGTTTGTGCATATCGACCGTAAAGTTGGTCGGTACATTTGAGGGGATTGGCGCTGGCTCTTCCCAGCTTTTCCAATACCGGCCGCGCATGATTTCACCGGTCACCATGAGTTGGTAGCCGCCGAGCCAAGGGCGAGGCGGCGTATCATCCGGAAAAACATCAATCAGTTTGACTACCCAATCGGCATCGGAGCCGGTGGTGGATGCAACGAGCTTGGCCACGACATTTCCGGCAAGGGTCACATCTTCTTGCAATGGCTCGGTTTGATATACCATTACGTCAGGACGGCCTTCTACAAGGCGTTGGTCTTCGGTCATCCAAGAGCCCCATGCCGATCCTCTGGGGTCATAGGTGCGCTCTATGGGGCGTTCTCTGTATGGGATAGGAAAGGCAGGGTCGCTGATGTAGGCGTCTGAAGCATTTTGTGCATCGGGCTCTGCAAACGAAAGACTGCCATTGGCACCGAAGTACAAATTGGTTTTTGTGGCTTCAGACGGAGGCCACGAATCAAATTTCTTCCATTCCTTCGCGCCTGAATCAAACATAGTGGCTTCAGCAAATACGCCATCGCCTTTGTCTTTCAGCCAATGTGCGAACCAAGGCGCTTCAACTTCTTTTCGGTAATAATCACTCGTAGAACTACCCCATTGAGGCAGCCCAAGCGAATCGCCCGAATCGGTGAACCATTGGCCGTGTTTCCAAGGACCCATCACGATGTGGTTGATGCCCTCCGCATCGTTGGCTTCCATCGCAGAATACGTATGGGGGACACCCCACATATCTTCCTGATCCCACCACCCACCAACACTGAGGGTAGGAATGGGTGCTTTAGTAAGGCGAAGTGGAATAGCGCGGCCTTTCCATTCTTCGTCGTACGTTGGATGCTCCACAAAAAGCCTCCATGTGGGCCAATCCCACGCTCCAACCGAATCGGCCATAGCCCCTAATGTTGGGAAAGAGCGATACCAATCGTAGGTGTCAAAACGACCAGGATTGGGTGGAATGCTGCCGTCGGTGCTGGCTTCCATATCCCATGCATACTCCAATCCATAGGAGAGACGAAAAGCGCCCTGATGAAAGAAGTCGTCACCCATCCAACCGTCACCCATCGTAGCTTGCGGGCTGAGCGCTTTGATGGCAGGATGGGGACCAAAAGCGGTGGCATTCACCAAATAGCCAGGGTAGGAGATTCCGAGTTGACCGACCCGTCCGTTGTTTCCTGGGACGTTGGCCAACATCCAGTCAACGGTATCGTAGGTGTCTGACGCTTCGTCG
>JAURGV010000085.1 GCA_030833605.1 Rhodothermales bacterium | reverse complement strand
GGAAGCTCTTGGTGGGTCCATTTACGTGGGCACCGAGCAAGATTTGTATTCACGGACGCCCAATGGGACGTTTACCAAATTCAATATTACGGGTCAAAAAGTGACCCAGTTAAGTGTGTCGGGTAATGTGTTGGTGGGTTCGGCTGAGTTTCGCGTTCTCGTGGTTGAAGCGGGCATTGGTTGGCGAACGCTGGGCGTTTCTGGCGTCCTGTTTCCCTCGAGCGTGTTTTTGTCGGATGCAGGAACGCTTTGGGTTGGATCGGCCGATTCGGGAATCGCATTCGGCGAACTCCCAACGAGCGGGGACACGTTCATTCCAAGCGGTACCAGAACACCAAGTGGGCCAAGTACCGGCGACTTCACGAATTTGGCTGTAGGTGTGAATGGCGACCTATGGGTAGGGGGGGCGAGTGCCAACAACACGGGCTTTCATCATTTGAAAGAAGATGGTGATTGGGTCGAATACAGCGAAAAAACATCGCCGCTGCTGGTCAATAAGTCCCGCTTTTTGCACGTATTTGGGGCAAAAGATGGCATAGGATGGGCCGGATCAGAGGGAGGTGGCGTCGCTAGAGTGTCGCTTTCTGGCGAATTAGACTTGTTTGACACCTCGAACTCTTCCTTATTGCCCGCTACCGGTACCTCCAGTTTTATTGTGGTTGGCGGAGCACACGAAGACCGCTTCGGCAACATGTGGTTTACCACCCGAGGTTCAGGTGCGCCGCTGCATGTACGGCAAGCGTCTGGAGAATGGAGCGCCTTTGGACCCATGATTGGGGAGGGGCTGCTTTCGCGATCGACCGCCTATGGAGAGATCTTTATTGATTCGTTTGATCAGAAATGGATTCTGATTCATAACGAAAACAACTTTGTGGCTAAGAGAGGCCTGGCCGTGCTTGACACGGGAGCTCTTTCCAATCCTGGCGACGACTCCTTTCGTTTCTTTGGCGCGAAGGGTGGCGCAGGAGTGGGCCTACCGGGCACGGAAGTCAATGCGGTTGCCGAAGATCGCGATGGACTGGTTTGGATTGGCACGAACAGTGGACCGGCTTTCTTCATCAACACGGGAATCGTGGCGCGCGACAAATCGGCGCAGCCCATATGGCCGCAATGGGCAGATCGGTCACAAGGCACCTTTATGTTGTTTGGCTTGAATATTAACGATGTCGCGGTCGACCCAGCAGGACGCATCTGGTTTGCAACCAGCGAAGGCGCCTGGCTGGTTGAGTCTACCGAAGGGGGATATAGGCCGGTAAAACACTTTACAACAGATAACTCACCCATATTTTCGAATGAAGTGAACAGCGTGGCCGTGAACGGCGAGACCGGAAGAGTATATTTTTCGACCGATAGGGGATTGGTGAGCTATTTGTCGGATGCCATCAATCCGTCCGAGTCGGTACGGGAATTGAAAGTGTTTCCAAATCCGGTCAGAATGAGTTTAAACAGCTCTCCAGAAGTATTTGTTGAAGGATTGGTCGCTGAAACTAGTGTTCGCATTGTTACTTCATCGGGGTCGTTGGTGCGCAGAATTGAGGCCCGAGGCGGACGATTGAGCTGGGACGGAAGGGATGAAAACGGCCAATTGGTGTCGTCTGGGGTGTATTTAGTGATTGCTGTGGGCCAAAACGACGAAGGAACGGCCTATGGGAAAATTGCCGTTATTCGATAAAACAACCTCGAAATCGGTAAGTACATAGAAAGTTCAAACGGATTTGGGTTGCTCTGTATTGGGGTAGGGCCATATATTACAAGTCTGTGATTACATGGTGGTCGTAGCTCAGTTGGTTAGAGCGCCAGGTTGTGGCCCTGGAGGTCGGGGGTTCAAGACCCCTCGATCACCCCATATTGAGCGACGATGGAATCCGGCAACGGAACTCCATTTAATCTCAAAATGCCGCGTTCGTCTAGGGGTCTAGGACGCTGCCCTTTCACGGCGGTAACACGGGTTCAAATCCCGTACGCGGTACTAGAATGGTCTGACGGGCATGAAGCCCATCAGACCATTCTTATTTTGTATGGGTTTGAAGCCGGCAAACGGGTTCACACGAGCGAACGAAGTGAGCGACACACGAGGAAAGCGAAGCTTTCCGACTGATGAGCACGAAGTGCGAATAAATGAGGCGCTTGGTTGCGCAGCAACTTTGGGCTTTCAACAGCCCAAACGCCGAATAAATCTCCGTACGCGCCTTAATTCGGGCAGCAATATTGGCTGGGAAATTAGTTCAACACGTGTTCTAGCTACTTTTCTTCGGTGTTTTTCTTCTGTTTTCGATCGTACGACACTCCGAAAACGATCCCTAAGGCGATTCCGATAGCAATATTGTCCAATGCGACGCCAACTGCGATTCCCACAGCGAGCCCAACAGCAATGCCTTTGTTTTCTTGGATTTTATCTGGTTTCATGCTAAGTCGGAAGGGTCAACGGCTGGCGGATATACGGCGAGCGAGCACTCACCTAACTGAAAGTAACTGTTTCAAACAAACTATCAAGGTGGTGCGAGTCCGTATAATGCGCTTGTTATACTGCGAAATGAACAGGCTGCTCAAATTCAAGATGCAGAATTACTCAATCGGCAAATCGTGCATTCTCAGGAACGAAAGTTTGTCCCAATATCCTCGTTGAAACGCTATTAAGCCCTCATTTACCTTAAAAAAGCCACATCCTCGCAGTCCGAGTGGATCCTGCCACTCCAAAATTGCCCAATCACCGTCTTCAAACAGGTTTATAACGATACACGTCATTTCTGCTCTTGAAAACTCCATTTCGAACATTTTCCGAATGTTTTCCCTTCCCTTCACTTCAGACTCAGCAATCTGATGATTGACGGCATCTAAGTGATAGAGCTGAGATAGCGCCTCTATGTCCGCTTTGTTAAATGCTTCCACCCAGGCTTCGACAACTTTATATGGGGTCATGGCAATCAAGTATATAGAGCAGTATAACTACGTGATATCAGGATCCTTCGACGATTGATGCCGGGCTTGAACCCTAAAAATATAGGTTGAAACCCAATTCCACTACCCGATCACCACCAAACCATGCAGGTGCTGAAAAGTCCGATCGCGAAATCGCAAAACGCCACAAACCCCCAACTTCCGCAAATCCCACTTACTAAACAATGCGTACAACTACGTAGTGCCGCCGCACAAACGCCCCCACCACCACCGTCTCTCTCAAAAATCCTTTGAACCAAAAGGAATAAAGCCGTAACGTCTGCTAGATATTCGGATCTAACCGTTCTAGTGGTCGCGTCAACCCAAAAGAAACCCATGAAAACCCGGTACCTGCTCTACACAATCCCGATGATCGTACTGATGGTAGTCGTGTCGGGATGCACATCCAGCGAAGAAACCGGTGGACTCGTTGGCTACGTAGAAGGGGAATACGTATACGTAAACTCGCCGCAGTCGGGATGGCTAATCGACCTGCATGTCGCGAAAGGCGACTCCGTAGTGGCCATGGACCACCTCTTCTCCCTAGATAACGAACTCGAAACCCTGGGCGTGCAAGAAGCGCGAGAGCGAAAAGCCCAAACCCAAGCCGTTGTCAAAAACCTGTCCGTGGGCGCTAGGCCCGCTGAAATCGCCGCACTCGAAGCCCGATTGGCCGATGCCGAAGCCCAACTTGAGCTCGCCCAATCCGCGTACGACCGCCGCTATCCCCTTGTGGCGCAAGGCATTGTAGCCGAAGCTGAAGGCGACGCCCTTAAATCAAACCTAAGCCGCTCCAAAGCCAACGTCGAAGCCGCTCAACAAGCCATTGAAGTTGCCAAATTAACGGGGCGAGATGCCGACCGCGAAGCCGCCGCCGCCAACTCACGCGCTGCCGACGTCACCCTACAACAGTCTGAATTGTGGCTGAAAAGAAGGAGCATCGTATCCCAAGTCACCGGCCGCGTCGAAATGATATTCAAACGCACGGGTGAATTCGTGACCGCAGGATCGCCTGTACTAGCCATACTTCCGCCAGAAAACATCAAAATTCGATTCTTCGTACCCCAAAGCGCCGTGTCAACCCTCGCTTTGGGCTCCAAAATTAGCGTCCAGCCCGATGGCGACGCCGAAGCGCACACCGCAACCATCACCTTCATAGCCACCGAGCCCGAATTTACCCCGCCCGTGATCTACAGTACCGATGCGCGGGAAAAACTCGTGTTCATGATAGAAGCCTCCTTTGACGGTCCCCAAACGCTGCGTCCCGGCCTCCCGGTTGATGTACGTTTGAACCCGTAAGCCCACCATGGAGACCAAACTCGCGATCGATGTCCGTGGACTGGTGAAGCGCTTTGGCGACAAAGTCGCCGTGAACGGCGTGGACATCCAAATGCCGTATGGCCAAGTGTGGGGCTTCTTAGGGCCGAATGGGTCTGGGAAAACCACCACCATCCGGATGATATGTGGGTTGCTCAAAACCTCGGAAGGCGAAGGGACCTGCTTGGGGTACGACATTGCCAAAGACTCCCGGAAAATCAAGATTCGGACCGGGTACATGACCCAGAAATTCTCCTTTTGGGGCGACTTGACCATTCGGGAAAACCTGGAGTTCGTGGCGCGCTTGTACCAAATCCCATCCATGAAACAGAAAGTGGATGAAACGCTCGAAAACTTAGGGTTAGCCGATCGCCAACACCAAGTTGCAGACGCGCTATCAGGAGGCTGGAAACAACGCCTAGCCCTGGCCGCTGTCACCATGCACAAACCCGAGTTGCTGCTGCTAGACGAGCCCACAGCCGGCGTGGACCCACAAGCTAGACGCGACTTCTGGGACGAAATACACCGCCTATCCATGGATGGCATGACCGTATTGGTTTCTACCCACTACATGGATGAAGCCGAACGGTGCGACCGCATTGCTTATCTCGCCAATGGCGAAATGGTTACCAAAGGAACGGTCGCCAACATCATTGACCGATCCGGCCTCGTAACCTACACCGCTCAAGGAGACGCTGTTCGAGCCCTCGCTGAACGCATCAAACAAAAACCGGGCGTAGAACACGTGGCCTACTTTGGGTCGGCGCTGCACATTAGCGGCGTGAACAGGGAGCTTTTGGAGCACTCGTTAAAAGACTTTAAGTCGGAAAGTGTCGTCTGGGAAGAAGTGAAGCCGAGCTTGGAAGATGCCTTCATTGCCTTGATGAAAGACTCGGGCAAAGACACCAGGAGGCACCAATGAGAGTCATATTCGCCTCCATTCGGCGCATCCTGGCGGTTTGGGCCAAAGAAATCATCCAAATGAGGCGGGACCGGCTCACCTTTGGGATGATGTTCGGAATTCCCATTATCCAGCTGGTTCTATTTGGATTTGCCATCAACTCAGACCCTAAAAACCTACCAACGGCCATACAAGTGGAAGAACAAACCCCGTTTGTTCGGTCCATTATTAGTGGGTTAGAGAATTCGGGGTACTACCACATTGTCAAACAAACCAGCGACCCCCGCGAAAGCCAGCATCTATTGGCCAGCGGTGAGGTAGCCTTTGTAGTGAGCATCCCCGCTGGGTTTTCAGAACGGCTGATCCGTGGGGAGCGGCCCCAAATATTGATTGAGGCGGACGCATCCGATCCGGCTGCGGCGTCGAATGCCATTGGTCGAGCGAAAGCCATTGTAGCGAGTTCACTGCGGTACGACTTTACAGGCTCGCTCGCACAGTTGCGCCCCACACCCGACCCCTACGACCTCGTTGTACACGCTGTGTACAATCCCGAAGGCATCACCCACTACAACATTGTACCGGGGCTACTGGGAGTGATCTTGACCATGACCTTGGTGATGATAACCAGCATTGCCATGACCCGCGAAGCGGAGCGTGGTACGATAGAAAACCTTTTGGCCATGCCTGCTTTGCCGTTTGAAGTCATGATCGGAAAAATCACCCCCTACGTAATGGTGGGTGCCGTTCAAACCACCGTAGTCTTGATTGTCGCCAAAGTGTTGTTCGACGTGCCCTTTGTTGGGTCGTTCGGCCTGTTGGCGTTTGGAATAGGCGTATTTATGGTGGCCAACTTGGCGCTCGGGTTTACGTTTTCGACCATCGCCAAGTCGCAAATGCAGGCCATGCAGCTCACCTTTTTCTTCTTTTTGCCCTCCATATTGTTGTCTGGATTCATGTTTCCGTTTCGGGGCATGCCGGATTGGGCCCAAAACATTGGCAACGTGCTTCCCTTAACCCACTTTCTGAGAGTGGTGCGTGGGGTCATGCTAAAAGGGGCCGAATTGCAGGACATCAAAGCCCCCATCATAGCGATGGCCGTTTTCGCGGTGGTCGCGAGCTTGGTCGCTATGTTAAGGTATAGACGGACACTGGATTAGGGCCAAATCGTCTAGAAAAGTCAGGTTATACCCTGCAAAACCCGTGTGAACTTTCGGTTCAATCAACGTATACGACCTAAATGGAGGTTACGGGTTGAAGCGGGATCGCGGCTTATTCGTTGAACATGCTGTGAGAAAAACGCTCGGAAATAAACACCCTCACCGGAAACGATGATTATGAAGTCAACACCTACTACTGCAAACACAAGCGCCTTGACGGCAAAACGGATTCTGGGGCTATGTTTAGTCGCCCTCGTATTCGTGTTCGTTCAGCGCCCAGCTACCGCTCAAGTGAGTGGCATTAGCTACACCCTATCACCAACTGGGAATTACATCCAGTTTGGAGACAATGCTGGATTGAAAGACGGCATTATGTACGGAGGGGAATTGGGCTTTGGCTTCGGCAGATACTTAGAATTGAACGGTGTGTATTTGGTCGGAAGCGACTTTAAAACCGATTTTGGTTCGTTTACCAACAGTGTTTTTGCCTCAACGGTTGCCAACCAAACCGGTGCTTTACTGGCTTTGGAAGGGCTAGATACTCGGAAAATGGACCTAACGCGCTACGGCGGTAAACTTCGGTTCAATATTGGAAAAGGAAGACTCATACCTTTTGTGACCGCTGGAACAGGTATTCAGCAATTCAAATCGAAAGGCTTATCGTCGAGTGAGCAGATTTACACCAACCTTGGTGCAGGCCTCACATTTAGCGTTGCCAATCGCTATACCCTTTCAGTAGGCGGGGAGCAGTTATCCTATCGTTTTAACCCCGGATCGACACTGCTATCTGAAGATGATTTGACAGCAACGGGTTTGACTCGCGAGAGTTTTAAGCAGATTGGAGTAAGCAATATCGTTTTCTCGACTTCGCTTAAAATATTCCTCGGTGGCCGCTCTGAAAGCGTATTGTCGGACACCGACCGCGCCATGATGAACCAGTTCAAGGGTGGCAACTTCCGCGTGGCTATCGAGCCTTTTTATGGCCAAATCAACTTCAATTCAGCGCTTGGATTTCCTGATTCGAGAGCGATGGCTGGTGTAAATGCTGGCTTTGATTTGGGCCCATACGTCGGATTACGTGGATTCTACTGGTTTGATACCGAACAAGAATTGGCGTTTGATGGCGGCGTGCCCGATGCGATAGGTGACCTCCGAATGTACGGTGGCGAGTTAGACTTACGATTCGGTGGACGCGCGTTTACGCCATATTTGATTGTTGGCGGTGGGTACATGGATATCGAAAATGCCACTGATTTCGCGGATAATAATGGCGTTCAACCCGAAAACAGATACTTCGCGATGGGCGGAGCGGGTGTTGAAGTACCGATTTTCTCGGCAATCAGCCTACAAGCCGGTGTTCGCGGCCTATTGATGAGCACAGAAGACATTGAAGACGTGAATGGTCCAAGCAATGTATTTGGTAGCTTGATGTACACCGGTGGTATCAATTTCAATCTTGGTGGCCGATCACGCGCCAAACGGGTTGTGAATGAACCTATGATGCCGGTTGAGCCGATTAAAGAAGCACCTGCTACCAAAGATGCGGTTGTTGTAGTCAAAGGAGAACCGATGCCTGCTGATGCTCCTCCGAGACCAGGTGTACAGAAAACAGCCGAAGAAAGAGTCAAAGAACTCGAGGCTGAACTTGCGAAAGTACAGGCAAAAGTAGACTCGATGCACGTTTCTGGTCACATGGGTATGGAAGGCCACGCCGGCATGGAAGGCATGGAAGGCATGGAAGGGCACGCCAACATGAAAGGCCACAACGTAGAGATCGATTCGGTAGTGGTTAAAAAAGGCGAAAGCAATATTTCGGATCGCACCATGACCATTCCGGTACCGGAAGTGGGTGAGATTTACATCCGATTTGGCGAAAGTGCCTCGAAAATCAAAGTCGACTCCACCCGGACTATTGTCGTAAATGTGGACGACTCCTTTGAAAAAGCAACTCCTGGCGTCGACGTTACCGTTAAGGCAGCGCCGGGTGCCCCAGTAGTAGCCGATTCTACCGTAAAAGCAGGAGCGCTTACTCCAGCACAGATTCAGGAAATTGTTCGCCAGGTTTTGGCCGAACAACTTGTGAAAAAAGCCGACTCTACCGCAATATCAGCTCTTCAACTTGAAGAAAGCTTGCGTAAAATGGAAGAAAGGCTGAACCAGCGTATTACTGATGAGACCGGTACTATTAAAGAAGACGTAAAGAGGGCCGAAGAAAATAAACCTGTAGTTGTGATCCAGACTCCAGAACCAGCCCCGGTCCCTACTGAAGTACCTATGGAAATGCCTGCCGATTCAACGGCACAAAAAGGAAACGGCCTGTTGGACGTTTTTGCAGATCGTCAGCTACACAGCATCCTTCCGCAGGTTGGACTTCGTTTGAAAGACGGTATTGACCGGGTGATTATTGGCGCACGCGCCGACTATCGATTCCCGGATCAAGACGTGCGTTTCATGCCAGAAGCTGCGATCACCATCGGTGATGCGGTTGGATTGAGCGCCTTAGCCAACTTTGCATGGTATCCGTACGATTTCAGTGAGAATGTGCATTTTTACGGTGGAGCAGGTGCCGGTTTTGTGAGCGATAAGTTCCTGTCGGGCTTGGAGTTAA
>JAURGV010000084.1 GCA_030833605.1 Rhodothermales bacterium | reverse complement strand
TTGCATTGACTGCTTGAGCATGGGCAAATAGCAATTCGATGAATGCATCACGATTATCGCTATCCAGCGCAGAGGTAGGCTCATCCGCAATAATAATATCGGGAGAGTTAATAAGTGCTCGCGCTACTGCTACACGTTGTTGCTGACCTCCCGAAAGTTCATTCGGAAAGTGGTCCATTCGCTCACCTAGCCCAACCATGCCAAGCGATTTCTTAGCCGCCTCTTTGTGGTTCTTTATTTTGTGAGAACGGTCGTAGAGCAAAGGCAATTCCACATTTTCGAGTGCTGTGGTCCGTGCTAAAAGGTTAAATCCTTGAAAAACAAAGCCTATTTTTTGATTCCGAATGTCGGCAAGCTCATTTTTACCCAGTTTGTTAACTTCAATACCATCCAGGTGATACGAACCACTGGTAGGGTAATCGAGGCCTCCAATAATGTTCATTAAAGTAGATTTTCCAGACCCTGAAGTACCCATAATGGCGACCAATTCACCCTTTTGAATGGTCACATCAACACCCCGTAAAGCATGGACTTCTGTTTTGCCCATGATATACGTTTTTTTAATATTCGAAACCTGAACGACCGGTTTGGACGCTTCCATAACATCAATCACTTTAAAATTGGAATATTAGAATCCGCCACCGCGTCCGAATCCACCTCGCTGTCCACCAGCACTTTGGTTTTGGAACGGATTACTAAACGATCCATCCCCCTCCGCTACCGAAACTCCTGCAATAACCTGCATTCCCTCTTCTAATCCTTCGCCAGAGATCTCGGTTTGCGACCCGTCGGTAATTCCAGTAGTAACACGCGCCATCTTGATGGCTCCAGTGGCGTCCAAATACCACAGCGTCCCACGATTGGAAGCCCCACCAGCGGGCCTACCACCTTGGCCCGGAAATCCGCCACCGCCCTGTGCACCTTGTGCGCCTGGGCCGCCCTGTGGCCTACCCTGGGCGCCTGGACCGCCTTGAGCTGCTGCACCAGGGGCAGCGCCCGGAGCACCACCTTGCCCACCGGGTGCGCCTTGGGATTCTGCTCCAGCGCTAGCTTGCATTTGAGCCATCATTTCCTCATTTGGACGGAAACGAAGCGCTGTATTGGGCACCTTGAAAACATTTTCAACTTTTTTAATTAAGAACTCTACCGTCGCCGTCATACCCGGGCGCAAACGACCGTCCGAATTGTCCACGTCAACTACAGCCGTATACGTGACCACATTCTCTTGGATGGCTGATTGCAAGCGCACTTGACGAACGCGGCCTACAAAGGTCGCGTTATCATAGGCCTGCACGGTGAATCGAGCATCTTGGTCCTTTAAAATCAATCCAATATCGGATTCATCTACTGAAGCCAAGATTTCCATTCTCGCTAAGTCGTTCGCAATCAAAAAGAGCTGGGGCGTATTGAGTGATGCCGCAACCGTTTGGCCTTCGTCCACATTCCGCTCTACAACTACGCCATCGATGGGCGAAACAATAGTAGCGTAAGACAGATTCCGAACCGCACGCTCTAAGCTGATGCGAGAAGACACAATAGTGGCCTTAGCCAAGTCCAAATTGTATTTGGCCTGGTTCATTTCAACTTCAGTGGCAAATTGTTTGTCGTGAAGTCCTTTAATTCGGTTGAATTCGACCTCAGAAAAATCGAGTTGAGCTTGATTTCTGTTCAGGGTCGCACGGGCATCCTCTACCGAACTCACTAACAACGTCGTGTCAATGCGGGCAATAACCTGCCCGCGCCTGACTTTATCGTTAAAGTCGACGTAAATCTTGTTGACAATTCCGGACACTTGGGTACCCACTTGCACCGTTGTTACCGCGTTGAGCTTGCCCGTAGATGCCACTACAGATTCAAGATTTCCTATATCTACGTTTACAAATCGATATTCGAGTCTTGCTTCGGCTTCTGCGCCGTTGGTATACCAAATGGCAGCAACGACTATGATTACAACGGCCACCAGGGCTAGGGTCTTTTTCATACAGGTTTAAGGGCGCTAAAGTGTACCCAATAAGGGTTTATTTTAATTGGATGAAGTAGTTTGAGTCGTCGAATCGGTCGAAACGGATGAGTTAGCTCTGCGCATACTGTCTTGCCGGGCAGATTCGGGCCGTCTAACCATCCTTTCAAACCAAGGATCAATTTGTTGGAGTTGTTCTGCTGTTAGCAAAGGCGACATATCCGTTTTCAACGAATCCATGAGACGTGAACGATGCCACCGATAATGACCATAAAAGCGTCCCAATTTATCTTGATACGTTTTTGCTAGGGACCTCAATGTGTCTTCTTGAGCCGTGTCAACCGGATCGATGTACCGATCAACCTGGCCGTACAAACCACCTTGCCGGCGCATCTCTGCTAATTTCTCCATGCGACGGTTGTGCACGTTGCTTTGCCAGAGTATGCCAATGACAATTCCAGTGGCTAAGGTGCCTAGAAGCACAAATATGGTTTTTGAATGTGTTTTCATGGGGTACTCTTAGTGATGATCATCCAAGGTGAAATCATAAGCAGAAGCAACCGTAATGGGGGGCAATCCCAACACCTTTTCTGTTGCAGTCTGCTCGAAATCACCTCCCGATGACGTTGCCAGCCTAACGTTGTATACCGCGAGCACGATAATCACGAATACGCCGGCAGCAAAAACGGGCCTAAACCAACTGAATAGGTCGTTAAACCACACTTCTTCTTTCTTCCAGGTCAATGCGCGTTTTAAGGCCCGCATCACCCGGTCAGTGGGCATGGACATCATGGCTTCATCTCGCTCCGTGGTGACGAGCGATCGAAGTTCATGGGTAAATGCGCTTGAAACGGTGTTCAAAAACGCATCTCCCTCGTCATGTATTTTATTGTCTCGCATAGCTTTAAAGCATTTTGATTCTAGTCATGAATGACCGAATCGCCTAGTTCTATTCTTAGCTTATCCAACCCTCGTTTCAGTCGAGAAAGTACCGTTCCATAGGGAATGTCAAGAATCCTCGCGGTTTCTTCGGTACTTATATCCTCGACAAGTCGCAATACAATTACGGCTCGTTGATTCTCGGGCAATATGTTTATCGCGCGTCGAAGCTCATTTCTGCGTTCACGCGACGTCATGTTAAAGTCTGAAACATCCGCAGAGGGCCTACTTAGGGCCTCCTGGTCGCTCCAGGGCTTTAGCCACGACGATCTTTTCCGTTTTCGTAAAGCATCCAAGCTCTTATTTATGGCCATCCGGACCACAAATGTTTTCAAAGACGCTTCACCTCTGTAGGTGGACAAGGATCGATGCAATTTGATAAATACCTCTTGCACCACATCATCCACTTCAGGCACAGGCCCCATCATTCCCGTAACGGTTCGAGACACTTCGTCCATAAAGCGTTCTACCAAATGGCGAAACGCATTATCATCCCCTCCCATCGTCGCTTCAATCAACTCGATATCTGAACTTGATTCATTCAATCCAGATGCCGAACCGCGTGAACTGCGGGATTCACTATTTAAAGGGGTGGAAGGCCAACTCGATATGGGAATTGCTACCTGCAAATGTTACTTATTGTGGGTTTCGCTGATTTCCACGAGCACCGTTTCCTCTACCCCGTTGACGAGATGCCTGGAATTCACTGTACTTGGTGATTTGCTCAGCACTTAAAACGCCACCCAAGGCGGTCAAGGTTTCCTTATCCATTTCTGCCATTTTTTCTCGCATTCCGGTACGAGCAAGGTTTCCGCCGCCCCCTGCCCCACGCATCGAAGCCATCGTTTCTGCACGTTTTTGCTGTGCCGTCCAAAGGATTTCTTTAACGCGCGGTGTCTGATCTTCCGTTAAGGCCAGAACCGTGGTGAGTTCAGTAAAATTAGCATCAAAAGCCGCTTTTTGCTCAGCTGGGGTACCCGCTCCGCCACGACCTTGCGCATTGGAGAACCCTACTGCTCCTATGAAGAGACAAGCAAATGCTGCAAATCGCATCAACGAAATGATTCTGGGACGCATCGTTTTGTTCAATTTGAGTTTGTAACTGTCTATTAGACGAACCTATTGTTAAACCATTCCATCGCCAAAATTGCCCAAACTTGGTCTTTTGGTGAAGAAAGAACACATCATGATTGATGGCGTTTGGATCTTGTTTTATTTACACTGCCTATGCTGGCCGACCAACCAATTTTCTTTACGAACTCAACTTTTCCATCGGGCCGAGCTCGAAACTAATACAAACTGCTTTGGAAAGAGTATTCAAAATATACAACACCCTCACCCGCTCCTCAGATGCGATTAAAACCCAGAAAAAAGGTCATTTAACCTTTTATTCGTGCGGACCGACGGTGTACTCCTACGCTCATATTGGAAATTTTAGGTCTTTTGTGACGGCCGACCTCATTCTAAGAACAGCAAAAAGCTTAGGATGGACCGTTCAATATGCTACAAATATTACCGACGTAGGCCATTTAACCGAGGATGACGTTGCAGGGTCGTCCGGCGAAGATAAAATGGCGAAGGCATTGCGCTCCAAAGACGGCGATCAATTTGCAAACGTTTGGGATCTTGCGCGCTTTTATTCCACTCGGTTAATCGAAGATTGGCATCTTCTGAATTTGGTAGAGCCTACCGTGCGGCCAAGGGCAACGGAACACATCAGAGAGCAAATTGCAGCAGTACAAGTCCTCATTGAAAAAGGACATGCGTATGAAACGTCTTCTGGCGTGTATTTTTCAGTGACCTCCTTTCCCACGTACGGAAAGCTTTCCGGAAATACCCTCGACAATGAACTTGAGCAAACGGTTCGCGATGTAGTTGTGGATCCCGAGAAGCGTGATCCCAGGGATTTTGCTCTATGGAAGAAGGACGATAAGCATTTGATGCAATGGTATAGTCCTTGGGGATGGGGATTCCCGGGGTGGCACATCGAGTGTTCGGTGATGGCCATGAATTACTTGGGGGACGAAATAGATCTACACGCCGGTGGTGAAGACCTAATTTTCCCACATCATGAGTGCGAAATTGCGCAGTCGGAATCGCTTACGGGTAAACCGTTCTCCAAATATTGGGTCCACACGCGCTTTTTACAGGTTGAAGGCGAGAAAATGTCCAAAAGCTTGGGCAACTTCTTCACGGTTCGAGACCTCGTCGCCCCTGAAGCGGAAGGCGGTAAAGGGGTTGACCCCCTAGCCGTTCGGATGACCTTGATGTCCGGTCACTACGGAAAACCTTTTAATTTCACGCTTAAAACGCTAAAAGGCAATGTAAAGCATCGCGAACGGTTGGCCGAAATTATTCAAACGGTCGGCCTTCCTGCAGACAGCGGGCTTTCGTATACCGGACCCTTTGGGACCATTTTGGAGGCCATGTATAACCGGGCATTAGATGCCATGACGGAAGACTTGAACACGCCGTCTGCGCTAGCCGCCCTTTTTGGAGGCACGAAACAAATATTGGCCAAATTGGGAAGCCTTTCAGCGGAAGATACCACGTCGGTTCAACGCTGGTTATGGGATATGAACAATTTGCTCGGAGTGGTTTATTCCACCCAGACGACCGAATCCAGCGAACCGGCGATCGATCCGTTAGAAGCCACCGTTCAACCGCTTTTAGATCAACGGAAAGAAGCGAGAGCTTCCGGAAATTGGGGACGGGCGGACGAAATTAGAGATCAATTACTTCAAATGGGGATTGAAATAATGGACACCCCAACGGGGGCCAAGTGGAAAAAAACAGGCTCCATTTAACAGCTTAGTACGAAGACACCATGCCTTATCCGACTTCTTTACTTGACTACGGAACGTTAGACGGCGGACTGGTCCGCATGATGGAGCGTTTTAAAACGGAAGGAACGCTTATTGGCGATGCCGATTCAGACGCGTTTGTAATGGACAACCCAAATGCAGCCTTGCTGGGAATGTTGTTTGACCAACGCGTACGGGCTGAATACGCATTTACAGGCCCTTTTCGCCTCTTCGAAAGGCTTGGCCATCTCGACCTGAAACGCATGGCAGACATGGACTTAGAGGCCTTCTCTGCAGCTTTTGCTGAAAAGCCAGCCGTTCACCGCTTTACCAATGTTATGGCTGACCGGACACAGGCCATTGCCAAGATTGTTGTCGACAAGTACGAGGGGAAGGCCGAAAACATCTGGAATAACGATGTAAGCTTTGACGTCATTCAAAAACGGTTGATGGAGTTGCCCGGGTTTGGAAAAATGAAAGCGCATAAAATGAAGTTCGTACTCCATTACTTTGGTTACCGCGACTTTTCATAATCGAGACGAGAAGCGCTGTATTAGGCCGCCAAACTAAGGAAGTCGTCGCCCACAACGGTCAAAGGTCGAATAACGAGGTAGTTTCCGCTGTAGCTGATATCCAGTCCTGGGCGTTCTAAGGCAAATTCTGCCATAAACGCATCCCACGCGATGTCGACAACCTCATCAATTAACTCGCCGGCGTCCCACTGTCCTGTTCTTGAAAAGATGGTCCGTTCCCAAGCCAGTGCACCACCAGGTAAGCTGCGAGTATATTTTTCGAGATATTCGTGAGCACCCATTTTGTTACCCCCCTTTTAATCGCCGCTTGGAGATCAAAATCGTGTTGATCGTATAAAGCAATAAGGCAACTACCTATTTGGTAGCTGCCTTATAAAGATCAAATCACGTGCCGAAACCCTTACTCCGCGGACAAATGAGGGTAAACGGTCAAATTTAACGGGCGAATGGTTCTATTTTTTCCAGAAAGAGGGGACAAACATGATGATCACCGTGAAAATTTCCAGCCTTCCCGCCATCATTAAGAAGGAAAGTAGCCATTTCGCGGCGTATGGGAGGTGTGCATAGTTTTCAGACGGGCCCAACGTGCCAAATGCAGGACCAACGTTTCCAACGCTGGACAACGTGGCTCCAAATGCGGTCAAAACGTCCACACCGAGGAAAGTCATGCTCAAGGTCCCAACACCCAGCAGACCCAGATAGAGCACAATAAACGAAAGTACGTTCTTCATCACGTCCTGCGAAACGACCCGATCGTTGAGCCGAATAGGCATGACGGCTTGAGGATGAATCAGCTGTTTAACTTCCTTAAACGAGTTCTTAAACATTAAAACGTGGCGAACCACTTTAACGCCCCCTCCCGTTGATCCGGCCATCCCTCCAATGAAAAAGCAGATGAACAACACGCCAATCGCAACTGGCGGCCAAATTTCATAGTCGGCCGTGCCAAAACCGGTGGTGGTAATAATGGAGGCCGCTTGGAACGCGCCGTAGCGTATTGCATCGGATATACTTTGGTACCCCTCAAAAACGCCTTCTACTTGAAAAGCGGGAAACCAATGCATGGTAGGCGTCCAAAGGGCAATAGAAATGATAACGGTTGCTACCACCATCATCGCCGTATACACCCTGAATTCCGTGTCCTTTAATACCGTTATGGTTTTGCCGCGCAACAATCGGTAATGCAGCGCGAAATTGATCCCTGCCAGAAACATAAAAACGGTGATCACCCAGTCGATATATCCGGAGTTGTATTGCCCAACTGAACCATTTTTAGTCGAAAAACCACCGGTTGCCATAGTCGCAAAAGCATGATTCACCGCGTCAAAAGGACTCATTGCGGGAAGCAATAACAGGATTTCAATCACTGTAATCCCTACGTAAATCAACCAAAGTCGCTTGGCCGTTTCTTGGACCCGCGGCGTAAGCTTATCGGCTGACGGTCCGGGTACCTCGGCTTTATACAGCTGCATTCCACCCACTCCAAGCAAAGGCAATATGGCCAGGGTTAACACAATAATCCCCATGCCGCCCATCCAATGCGCGAGACTGCGCCAAAACATGAAGGCCTTGGGCATCGCCTCAATATCTACGTTTCCTCCCCCGCCAAATATGGTGGCGCCGGTCGTGGTAAACGCGCTCATGGTTTCAAAAACGGCATCTGCGTACGATGCAAGCGTTCCACTTATCACAAACGGCAGCGCGCCGATTAACGACAAAACCACCCAAGCTAAGGCCACAATGGCAAAGCCATCTCTCATTTGAAGTTCTTGGTTCACCTGATTGCGAAAACTCCAAGAGGTAACGCCAACAATGAGGCAACCCAACGCAGTAACCCCAAAAGAAACCCAGGCAGGCTCATCATAAAAAAGGGCAACCAGCATGGGAAACACCAACGCTGCACCCAAAAAAAACAGGAGCATCCCAAGCGTGTAAAAAACGGCACGAAGGTTTAAAACCATTTCTTTAGTGGAATAAAGGTTTTTTTATGCCAGTACATGTTGCCATACGAGGTCGCCTGCATTACGAATGAGTGAACATTCCTTCAGCCTTTGCAATCATGCCTGGTAAAACAAACAGAAACGCCCGGTCGCCCGGTTCAATTTCGGTAAGGCCCGTTGCAATTTCTATGTCATTTCCTTTGCTCACGGCGGCCAGCAATATGCCTTTGGGCATCGTGAGATTCATTAGGATGTCCTTAGTAATGTAAGAACGAGGCATCGCTTCAATCTCTAATATCTCAGCATCCATCCCGTGAACCGTGGCCACGCTTTTGACATGTTTGCCTCTCAAAAACCGCATGATTTCCCTTGAAACAGACAGTTTTTTATTCACGGCCGCATCCAAACCAATAGACTGACTAATGGGGATATAAGCTCCTTTAGATAACAAGGCGACAGTTTTCCGAACAGTAAGGTGTTTGGCCAATAGGCAGGTTACCAAATTGGATTCCTCATCGTCAGTGACGGCAATAAATGCGTCCATCTCCGACAACCCTTCTGTGATTAGCAAATCAATGTCGGTATCGTCACCATGAATCACTAAAACATCACTCAACAACTCGGCCAATTCCTCTGCTCGGGCGCGATTGGACTCAATCAGCTTGACCCTTTTGCCTTTTTCTTGCGATAATTGGAAAGCCACTTTGGCGCCAATATCGGTGCCGCCGAGAATCATAATGTTCGAAATTCGGCGGTCTGACTTTCCAAATAGCTCCAGAATAGGCGGAATGCTTTGGGGCCGCGAAATCACAAAGATCTGGTCATTCTTTTGGAATCGCTCGTCTCCGGTTGGAAGAATGGTCCGAATCCCTCGAGAAATGGCCATCACCCTAAATCGCACGTCTG
>JAURGV010000083.1 GCA_030833605.1 Rhodothermales bacterium | reverse complement strand
AGCATCCCGATGTTTTGGCCTCTTTGAAGCGATCGTTGAATGCGTGGGAGTCGAGAAATGTCGCACCCATATGGCTGATTGACAATTCGTGGCACGCGCGCACGCTGGAGCGTTACGATCAAGCGGTGGTGGATGGGTTTATTCGGCGTTAATCGAGGGGACTTCGAACGGTGAGACCCCGATTTAGGACGTGCGTGTAAATCATTGTAGTCCGTAAGTCCTTGTGCCCCAATAACTCCTGGACGGTTCGTATGTCACTTCCTGATTCCAGAAGCTGAAATCTTAAAACTTCCCCGCGATGTTCGAGCCCAACTTGCCGAACGACTGTTGTCAAGTTTGGATGAGGACTCAGATATCGAAAAAGCTTGGATTGAGGAGGCCGACAGGCGCTACAAAGCTATTCAGAATGGCGAAGGTTCTGTTTCCCCAGCAAGTGAAGTGATGGCGGCGATTCGAAAAGAATTTAACCTGTAATGGATGTTTCTTATTCGAGCTGGGCATCTCGAGATTTAAGATCCGCAGCTAGATACTATTTGGATCAATCTCCTGCAATCGCAGACGCTTTTCTAAGTGAAATAGACAAGGTAGTAGAGCTGATTTCGATGGCTCCACAGGTAGGGGCAATGGTTGGAAATAATAAGCGAAGAGTGATTGTTCAACGGTTTCCATTCACTCTTATTTAAGCAATCGAAGCTGACCGGATTTTAATCCTTTCGGTCGGACATCAGCGACAACATCCGGACTACTGGAAAAATCGATAGCTTCTTTCGCGGCATAACAAGCGCATTATACGGGCTCGCCCGGCCTGTTTAATTGGTTTGAAACAGTTATGTTCTGAAAGGGTAGAACGAATTCAAATTAGCCCTTACAAGGCTTAAGGAGCCAGCATATGCGCTTTTTTAAGCTTTTTTAGGTCATTTTGAAGGCGTCACGCAGCCTGAATTTAGAATCGTGATACCTGCCAACTCGAAACCCTTGCGAACGGAATATTATCTAGCTAGATTTTGCGCGGGTCAGACGAGTAACCCATGATCCAATGCCACCCTCATCCATTATCCCTGCATGTGCCATGAATACTGAGCGGCGACTTTTTTACGGTTCCTGTTTCGCACTGATCACAACAGCGCTTTCGTTTAGCATCAGAGCTGGAATTCTAGGGCAACTAGGTACCGAATTAAGCTTCACGGCTTCGCAGCTGGGTTGGATCAATTCGATGTGGTTTTTGGGCTTTCCCATTTCGATGGTTATTGGCGGTCTGGTTTACCATACGGTCGGCCCCAAAAAGATTATGCAGTTTGCCTTTTTCGCACACGCGGTGGGCATTGTGATGACCATCTATTCCGGCAGCTATGTTGGTCTTTTGATCTCGACGCTGTTGATAGGTCTCGGCAACGGATGTACAGAGGCCGCTTGCAACCCCATGATCGCCGATACCTACGAAGGGGTGACCATGAGCAAGATGATGAATCGCTTTCACATGTGGTTTCCTGGCGGAATCGTAATTGGTAGTCTGGTTTCAAAGTTTATGACCGATGCGAGCTTCAGTTGGGAGGCGCAGATATGGGTCATTATGGTTCCTACACTCATCTATGCTTGGCTTTTCTGGGGTCAGAAATTCCCGGAAGCCAAAGTCGAAGAAGCTACGAGCGTCTCGCAAAACGTTCAGGCCATGTTTACGCCTCTGTTCTTGTTCATTTTTGCATGTATGGCCCTAACAGCCATATCTGAGTTTGGTCCGCAGCAGTGGGTTGGTTTGATTTTGTCGAGTAGTGGGGCTCAACCGATGTTGATCTTGGCCCTCGTAACGGGTCTTATGGCCGTCGCACGGTATTTTGGAGGCGATGCAGTTGGCAAATTCAGCCAAACGGGTGTCCTTTTAGGCTCTGCGGTTCTAGCAACGATTGGCGTTTTTCTGTTTAGTACGCAAACAGGTGCTATGGCCTACGTAGCAGCCATTGTGTATGCGCTTGGGATCGCTTATTTCTGGCCCAATATGATTGGCTTCGTAGCCGCCAAAATCCCAAAAAGTGGGGCGTTGGGCATGTCGATTGTTGGGGCCGTGGGTATGTTCTCCGTTTCCATCTTTCAGCCCATTATTGGCGGTTGGATTGATGGGGATTTAGCCGCTGCAGCTGCTACAGGTCTTACCGGTACCGAACTGGAACTCGTTGCAGGACAAGCCACTTTGGGTACTATGGTCATCTTCCCGGCCATTTTGGTAGTCCTATTTACCATTCTTCATTTATGGGTAAGAAAACGAGGAGCGGTCGAATAAGTAGCAGGTTAATGGAATGCCTCGCTCGGGAGACTACATAGAAGCTCCAAATCAAGAAAAAATTGAGTTCCTCCGGACCAAACATGAAACGGGAGGGGCTCTATCAGAGGTGCGCGTTCGATTTGAATCAAATTCGGCCGCTCCTCCGGCCCATTTTCATCCGAATCAAGATGAGCACTTTGAGGTCGTACGTGGTGCATTCGTGGTTCAGCTGAACGGGGAGTCCAGAACTTTTTCTTCTGGTGACTCCTTCGATATTCCGCGAACGACGGTCCATTCCATGTACAATGCGAGGGATGAACACGGCGAGTTGATTTGGCAGACCCGCCCGGCTCTTCAAACGGGGGAGTTGTTCGATAAACTTTGGACCATTAAGCGGGATGCCGGTGAGACGCGGAGTAGATGGACTTGGCTGCACTACATAAAGGCGTTTTCAAGTCATCAAAACGAAATCATCCTTGTAACTCCACCGAGACCGATCCAACGGATCTTATTTCTCTTGGCGCGAATGGCATAATCCTAGAATGAGGCTTTCAAGTCATCTTGAGCCTTTATTAAATAGCATCTTCCTGATTTTGATCGCTGCGGTGGCCCTCATTCTTGTAGGACTCCGACAGGGACGGAAGATCGCGACTTCTACACTCCACGTAACCAGTGCTCCCGATTCTTCAGCGACCTCTTCCAGCTAGTTCAGCCCACGCGTTACGATATCATTAAACGTCCGTAGTTGGGTTGCAATATCGGAAGCACCCGTCCCCGATCGGAGAGCAAGGCGAGTAAACACGTGAAGATTGGATTCAACCATTTCCACGTCAATTGGGCCTCCTGAGCTTGTTTTCATCCCTTTGTAGATCAACACGGCGCTTGCTGGATCGGCGGTTGCGTCCTTGATCGATTTATACACTTTCATAGAAGTACCGCTGGGTAGGGTAACGCCATCCTCCAGCTGTTTTCGAGCTCGTACCGTCACTTCGAGTAGCTCCTGAAGCGTTTCTTGGGGGCGAAAATGATACCAATATCGGTCCTCATCCGTGGTGTTGTCGGCTTCGGCATACCCCAGTACGGGTCCCATCAAAGGAATGATGGAGAGGATTTTGGAGGAAGGAATAATGATAGGGTCAACCAAAAAGAAGTGGCCTGGGGCCGTCTTTCCGTCGAAATAGCCTGACGCCAGCATCTCGATGAGCAATGCGCCACCTGTAGAAGAGCCCACAAAATTAATACGGGAATAACCAGCGGCTACGAGCCGTTCAAATTCTTCTTTAATGGAAGCCTGCCACGTTTTCCACGATGCTTTTTTGAAATCGTCGTAGGTCATTCCGTGGCCGCCCAAAAGCACTTGTGAAACGTAATAGTCGTTTCGATTGGCAGAGAAAGCTCTAAACTCATCCCATTCGAACGTGGACGCCGAATAGCCGTGAATCGCTATGAAAACGGGTTTGGAAGCGTCTTGCGCGGAGGGATTGGGATTCGCGATGGACTGGAGATAGTCCTCTGGGTGTGCAATGGAGGCGTCAAATACGATTTCGCCGTCTAGGAACTCGTCTTGAATGTCTGGGGTGCTGTCACAGGATGCAAGTAGGATCAGCAACGCGAGCAGGTAGAATGGTTTTTTCATGGGGTTACTATTCTCCAAGACGTAGTTAGCTGCACGAAAACTGGGTAGAGCGTCCCGGGTCCGCTTTCGCCGTTGCCCGACGACAAATTGTATCCGGCGGACACCGCAACACTGAGCGGTAACGCCGCCTTAACCCGCAATCCGATTTCCGGAGTTAATATGAATGCGGTGTTGGGCAGGACATCAAACACTTCTTCTTCGTAATCCGCTCGGAAGAAGCCGACATTGATCTGGCCAAACGGTCTGATCGACTTTGATTGTCGAAGGTACCACGCGGCGGAAAGAAGAAAGGTGTCTTGCTTAATGGCGTTTGACCCAAGGGCCGATCCAAAACGGGAAGAAACAAAGCTTGCCCCCAGAAACAGTCGATCCGGTAACACTCGTTGGTCCGAATAGACTGCGCTAACGCCATTTTCGAAATAAAAACTAGCCGATTTTTGAATCCTAATGCCAACATCTAAGGTGGATTGCTGGGCGTAACCCGTAGAAGCCGGAAGGACCATTAGGCCCAGAATTCCTAAACCAATGAACCATTGTTTGTGTTTCAACATAGGCAGGAGGCAATCGTTATCTTGCGATGCGAAAAAATGCAGATTAAAAACGCGTAGTGGGTTCCGGATCACGATACGAAAAAATCTATTCATCTCTTGGTTTGCATCCTTACTCGCCCATGGAGTACGTTTGAGGTAGGAGGGTTTGGATTTGAACCCTTCTAATTGGGCATTGATTGCAAGGAGCGCTTTTTACTATTCAATCGGTCGATGAATTGAAGATTTTGGTCACCGGCGCCACCGGATATGTTGGCGGACGTCTAATTCCTGAGTTATTACATGGTGGACACGAGGTTCGATGCTTGGTCCGGGATGCGTCCCGTATGCCCGATAAATGGTGGAAATCCCAAGTCGAGATCGTTGAAGCGGATGTGCTTGAAGGAGGCTCCTTAGCGGGCAACCTCTCGGGGATCGATGTGGCTTATTATTTGATCCATTCGCTTGGCGGAAATCAACAGGACCTGGAGTCAACAGAAGAGCGTGCGGCTCGAAATTTCAGTCAGGCTGCGAAAACGCAAGGGGTAGGTCGCATCATTTATTTGGGAGGGATTGAACCCACTTCCGAAAAAACATCCAAACACTTAAGCAGTCGGGTTAAAACAGGGGAAGCCCTGCGCTCGTCTGGCATCAGCGTTACCGAGTTCAGGGCTGGTGTCATTGTTGGCTCGGGGAGTTTATCGTTCGAATTGGTGCGATACCTCACCGAACGGGTCCCGATTCTAATTACCCCCAAATGGGTTCTAACGAGAACGCAGCCCATTAGCATCCGGGACGTTTTGCAGTACTTGGTACTGGCCCTTTCAACGCCTAAAAGTTGCGATCGAATCATTGAAATAGGTGGTTCTGAAGTGCTTTCGTATGCCGACATGTTTACCAAATATGCCGCTCTTCGCAAGCTTAAGCGGCCTATTGTACGCGTTCCGGTGTTAACACCTAGGCTTTCATCACTTTGGGTGGGCTTGGTTACCCCCATTAATACAAAAATCGCTCGATTGCTGATTGATGGCCTCGACAATGAAGTGATCGTTACCCAACCGGACGCCCTTACCCTTTTTGACATTCAACCAGAGAGCTATACCGTCGCCGTTTCCCGGGCACTTGATCGGTTTGATGTGGACGATGTCGAAACGTATTGGAGCGGTTCCGTTTCTTCCGGTGTAGCGGACAATCAAGTCTATACCACACTGGATAAATCAGAGAATCTCATTACCGAGAAAACCACGATTGTCGTTTCAGCCGCGCCTTCAGCTGTTTTTGAGGTCATTTCGGGTCTCGGGGGGGATACCGGTTGGCTTTATGCCGATACTTTGTGGAAAATGAGAGGCCTGGTGGACACCCTGATTGGCGGGGTTGGAATGCGAAAAAGTCGACGGAGCAAGCGAGTGCTTCAGTCGGGTGATACCATTGATTTTTGGCGCGTTGAGCGCGTAGAAGCTCCGACGTACCTCTTGTTGAGGGCAGAGATGAAGGTGCCGGGCTTGGCCTGGTTGGAATTTATTATTTCTCCGGTGAACGAAACCCAAACCTCGATTGCTCAAACGGCCTACTATGAACCCAAAGGTGTTCTCGGGTTAATGTACTGGTACTTGTTTTCGATACCTCACCGGTTCATATTTCCTGGGATGCTCAAAAAAATTGGACGAAAAGCCGAGAAAAGCACTAAATGACCTAGGCTCATAAGTGCGAGAGGTTAATCGGACCAAACAAGAATGAATCGAATTCTGACGGTCATATTCCTATTGTTTGTATGGTGGATGCCTTTGCATGCCCAAGACATTGAGTACGTTTGGGTGCGAGGTCGCGTATTGGAGCAGCAAAATCAGTCTCCTCTACCCGGTGCAAACGTGTTTCTTACGGGATCAACACTCGGAGCTGCCACGCTGAACGATGGTTCGTTTGAGTTCCGCGTTCCCGGACGGATGCTTTCCTATGAAATTACCGTTTCAATGGTTGGTTTTAACACGGAATCGCGTGTTTTAAATGAAACGGACATCGCGAATACAACGCTGCGTTTTGAGTTGGTCCCAGCCACCTATTTGCTGGAGGAGGTCACCATAACCGAATCAAATGCCGAATGGCTTAGCACGTTGGCTAGATTTGAGCGCCTGGTGTTTAGCACGACCGATAATTCAAAGGATTGCACCATTTTAAATCCCGAGAAACTGTCACTCGTATACGACAACGTAGACCGGGAGATTTCGGCTACCTCGAGAGAGCCTTTTCGGTTTGAAAATAAGGCCCTGGGCTATCTGGTGGAGTTGCACCAACCCAAATTTTTCGGTTCTGAAACCACCGTGATGTGGGAAGGGAATTTACATTTTGAGGAATTAGCGCCACAAAACGAATCTGAAGAACAAAAGTGGGTTGCAAATCGGCGAGATGCGTATAACGGCTCGGTCCGGCAGTTTTTGGTCGCCCTAGCGCGGGGTGAAACCAATAAAAAAGGTTTTTTTGTGGCCACTACGGAACGTCCCGGCTATTCCATAGAACACAAAGTGGCTCCGAATCCTGATAAATATGTCACTGTTGAGTTTGCCGACCCAACGATTCCCACATGGCGCATCTATTTTCCGAGAACGCTAGCTATTTCCTACCAATTGGAATCGGAATCTATGGCGTATCGATTGTACCAAGACCAAATGGGCCTGCGAGAGCGAGACGAAATGGAGTTTCAAACGGGGCGTTTGAGAGAGCGAAGAACGCAAAATTCGTGGCTCAGTTTGAATGGCGACTATGCCATAATTGATCAGTATGGGAACGAGTACGGCGCGTATTTACTGAAGCGTTTCGGGTATTGGGAGTGGGAACGTCTTTGCGAAATTCTTCCAAGCGATTTTTCGTTGAACTGATTCCTGCCCTCACCCCGTTCATGCCGCGGTTCATGTGCTCCCGGAACGCGAAGCTCCACCCGATCCGAAAATCGGGCTTCTGCTTCGAGTCCGAAAGGCGCATATTGACGGCATTAGGCTTCTTGAGAAACAGCTTGCACTTCAAGAACTAGGTTTACGTCATTTCCTACCAGGACGCCACCTGCTTCTAGTGCTTGGTTCCAGGTCAAGCCGAATTCACTGCGATCGATTTTGCCGGATGCGGTAAGTCCGAAGCGAAGGTTACCCCAAGGGTCAATTCCTGTGCCTGTTTCAATCACATCAAGCGCTACTTCTTTAGTAACGTCGCGGATGGTCAAATCGCCACGCACGATGAGTTTGTCTTCAGAAACGCGCTGAATCGTCGTGCTTTGGAAGGTCATGTGAGGAAACACTTCTGAATTGAAGAAATCTCCGGAGCGAAGGTGCTCATCACGTTGCGCTTGCGATGTGTTGAGGCTAGCCGTTTCAATTTGAGCAGAAATCTGGCCGTTTACTAAATCGCCTTCAGGACCTAATTCGATTTGTCCTTCGAAATTGGCGAAGCGTCCGCGGACTTTAGCAAATACCATGTGTTTGACCACGAACTCCACCTGGGTGTGAGCTGGATCGATTTGCCAAGTTGTTTTGGTTTCAGTTGCTGTGTTCATTTTTTTCTTCGTTTGTTTATTGTGTGTGTTATAACATACGTGTTGTAACACCTATTGTTTCAAAAAAAAGTTGTTAGCTATTCCCGACTGTTTTAAGCAGTTTTACTAGTTGCTCTAGTTCTGTTCTAGACAGTTGGTTTAACTGGGACCGGTGCATTTCAAGTACCGGCTCATCCATCTCGGCAAGCAATGCTAGGCCTTGTGGAGTGATCCGGGCGGTCGTGTACCTTTTGTCGTCCGGATTGCTGTCTTTTCTAGCATATCCAGCCGCGATTAGGCGATCAATCAAACGCGTCGCATCCGGAACCGGGGCTAGCATTCGATCTCGCACCTCATTTCGACAAAGGCCATCTGGTCCTGCGCCTCTAAGAATGCGCAAAACATTGTATTGCGTCATGGTCAGTCCGAAAGACTTAAAGTAATCGGCAGACGCATGCTCAAGATCACTTGCCGTACGCAAAATCTGTAGCGAAACCTCTTCTTCAATTCGAGAAGAGGTCGCTTTCGCATTCGATTTTGTGATGGTAGCTGTTTTCATACTTCAATAATACGTGTTATAACACACGTTGTCAATACCTGGAACAAAAAAAGTTCAAAAGAATGAATATTGAGTAATGAATGGAGGTATCCATTGCCCCACAAGCATCCCATAACGATCATAGGAGTAAGCATACACAAATGATTCTAACGGACTTACGGGACGCACAATGAGCGAAAAAGGAAAGTGCCCTTTTACGGGCGGCATGACAAAAAATAGTGGTACTGGAACGTCAAATAGCGATTGGTGGCCAAACCAACTGAACCTAAAAATGCTGCATCAGCATTCGAACCTGTCGAATCCCATGGGAGAGGCTTTCGACTATACCACAGAGCTCAAGTCGTTAGATGTAAAGGCGCTCAAAAAGGATTTGTATGCCTTGATGACCGATTCGCAAGAATGGTGGCCTGCCGATTACGGACACTATGGTGGTCTGTTCATCCGGATGGCGTGGCACAGTGCAGGTACCTACCGAATTGGTGATGGCCGAGGGGGTTCAGGATCAGGATCTCAGCGTTTTGCGCCTTTAAATAGCTGGCCAGACAATGGAAACCTCGACAAAGCCCGCCGTTTGTTGTGGCCTATCAAGCAGAAATACGGTAATAAAATCTCATGGGCCGACCTCATGAT
>JAURGV010000082.1 GCA_030833605.1 Rhodothermales bacterium | reverse complement strand
GAGATTCGTTGATTGATTTGTACCGGGCGAGAATGGCTGGCGATGCCGAAGGGCAAGAAAAAGCGCTCACCGAACTCGATGTCCTTTCCGATGCGGTTCAAGGCGACGAACGGACCTATTTAATCGGCATTTTGGACCTGATGGGCGCCGTAATTGAATCGTTGTACCGAGAAGATCGTTACGATTTCGGGTCGGGTGCGCTCCTGAACGAGTTTCAATCTATCATCCCTAAGTTAACCGGTCGAGAAGCCTTCAAATACAGAAGGCCCGTTGGTTCTCACCATTTCGTATTTGTAAACCGGCTTTTGGCAGGAATGATTTCAATGCTTACGCAGCTTGATGCGCAAATCGACACCCGTTATGCTCGCGCTTGCCTTGACCAAGTTGATACCTCACAAAGCACTCGCAGCGCGTCGGCATAGCCGGAGCGTGTCCGCCTAGAAGCGGCACTTCGGCCCAGACGCACGCGGGCGTCATCTAAGAAACAGCCCGTCAGCGCCTTTATTTCTTCGCGAAGCAATAATACAATCCGTTTCCACCCGAGCTTTGCAGGTTGGCTTGACCGCATCCACGCGATGGATGGGCAGAATTCCACGAGGTTGGATTGGCCCCACCGCCTTGACGGTCGTGGTGACCCACCATAGCACTTCCTTCACCTGCTGAGCTGGTCCAGTTGCTGCAGGTTGAATCGGTGTCACCCTCTACGAACAAGCCATCTAGGGTGCTTCCCGTCAATATGTCGTGCATGTTGGGCGTATCGCCTCGGCCTTTGACCATTTCACCCAATTCATTGAGCGAAGCTTCTTTTGTCAGATTGGCTTTCTCGCTGTGTAGCTCTTCTACATTTTCGGCAATGAGTACCCCCAGCGAGTTGTGCCACGGCCCGCTGCCGATGCGGTCCCGTGCATTTATCGCTTCCGAATCTCCTTCAGCCGTGGCGCTGAGGTAGGCTGCCCATTCTTTGCCTTCTATACCGACTGCTTCGGCCAATAACATGCAAAACCCATCGGCGCCTTCCAATCCACCTAGGTTGGCGCCATTTCCGGGGCCAGCACTAGTAATGAAAAAGCTCATATCTTCATGGGCTGCAAAGGGTTGAGCGGCAATATTTTGTGCTGTAAAGCAAACTGCAACTAGCAGCAGGATGGTGGAGAGTCGTTTCATGGTCTCGGTCATTTAGGAAATAGAAGGTCTACGGTCTAACGATAACCCGTAAGTTCGACATATCCTCGCCCGGTTAAACCATTTTTACCATCAATCGATACGGCGCCCTCCCAATATCGGACGGAAACATTCAATTCCTGGTCTTTCAGCAGCGGTTGAATGGCAAGATCAATTCCATAGGCGGGGACCTGGAGTACCCACCCCGAAGGATACGTGGCGCCACTATGCGGGCTTTTCCACGTGTCGGTAACCTCCAGTAGAACATCTTCCTTTTTTAATGAGGTGGTTGTGCCGTCTGCTTCGACAAGCGTGCCGTTTGTAAAGGCGCCCATTGAACCACCGCTTTCTCGAATCACATAGAACATAATTTCCCGGTTGTCAGAAAGCTGTAGCGCAAACCAATCCCATCCTTCCTGATTGTCGTCCAAGGCGCTGGTGCTCCACTCGTGATCCTTCCAGCTGTAGCCTGTTACCGATGTGCTCTGATCGTTGATGCGAATGGTCCCTTCCGTATTCATCCGAGTGAACGAGTAGTAATAGGATGCATTACCGACGCCGGCTCCTTTTTGGTCAAAACCCTTATCTCCTTGCAGCACAATGGGTTTGGAGGATGAAAGAGTGAAGTCGATCGCGATGCCATCTTCTTCGGCACGCACACGAATAGGGAAAAGTCCATCACCCGATCCATCGGCAGACCAATGGTCTAGCCACACCCGGAACGGTGTCGCCTGTGCTCCGGCTAAGCCTTTTGCTCCGCGACCGAATCGTTCGAAGGCATAGAAAGCGGGGTCTTCATTGGTTGCAAACCCGTCGACGTTGGCCAGCGAAAAATGACCCATATAGAGTTGACTGGAGGACCAACCGGAGTCCGCTCCAACCAAGAGAGAGGAATCCGAGAGATCCTCCTGGACGCGATCAGGAGATAAGGCCGACCGAAACAAGGTGAGTTCATATCCAAATCTCCGTCCCTCTTCGTCATCGACATTGCCCGTGAAATACCACCATTCGGTTTTAAACGAAGGATGCGGCCCAAAATCGTCCGGGAAAGTGAGGTCTCGCACCCCAATCGCGCGTTCGTAGCCGGTTGTGTCGCCTGACATCGCGGTATTTAAGTCGATTGAGCTCTGAACGGTGGGTACCGGCTGCTCGGAGCATCCCATTCCAGCAATCAGGATGCAGGCCCAAATACTGATATATGAAAGCGTTTTATTCATCTCGAAGGGCGTTGGCAGGATTGGAGCGTGACATTTTCCAAGCGGGGTAGATACCGGCTAGCAAGGCGGCGAGAACGGCCAAGATAACGGCTTGTCCTAGAATCGCAGGCGTGATATCGATCTGTAGGGTCCACCCAAAACTTCGTTTGTTGATCACATGGATCAGTATGTAAGCGAGGGTCAAGCCAAGGGGGATGGACATCAAACCGGCCATAAAACCCATGAGTCCCGTTTGCATGGTCACGTATTTCCACACCTGACGCGGGGTTAGTCCGTTTGCTCGCATCACTGATAACTCCCGAGCACGTTCCAACTGAAGCGCCATCAAAGCGCTCAATACCCCAATAAAGGCCACGAAAACGGCCAATAGTCGAAGCACGATCGTAACGGTAAATGTTCGGTCAAACACGTCTAACGAAGCTTCCCGCAACGAACGGTTCGACCGCATATTGACTTCTTGTTTGCCTGCTAAACGTCCCCGAATCGATTCGATCAGCGCGTCTACATCCTGACCCGGTGCGGCGTAGAGAGAAATTCCCGAGACACCTCGGTCCATAAAATACATTTCGTACGTATTCCGGCTCATCATGATGGCGCCAAGGTCAGAACCGTAATCATAGTAGACGGCACCGACCAAAAAGGCCTGTTCGCCTTGGTCCGTGCCCATCGTAATGGTGTCGCCAACGTGGATATCATTTCTAAAGCTGTAAGGCTCCGACACCAAAACAGTAGTCTCAGCTCCAAATCGGTCCCAGACACGATCGGGGTCACCCTCTTTTAGTCGAGTCCCCTCTTTCCGCTGAGGCCCCGGCCCCACCACCACCAAATCGGCCCGTTCATTGTTGGCCTTTACACTCGCTGTGCGTACTGAATAGGCCCCAACCACCCCGTCCTGGGAGCGCAAAATCGCTTCAATTTCTGGAAGAAGGGTGGCATCGTTGCGTCTAAATACCAATCCGGGGGGCGATACATAAATGTCGGCTCGCAACGTGTATTCAAGCCAAACTTCTACCGTAGATCGGAAGCTATTTACCATTACGCCCACACCAATGGTGGCCGATATGGCAATCATGAGGGAGGCAATCGCGATGGATGTGCGACTTAGGGCGGTAATCGTTCCTTGAGCCGCCATGCGACCCACTACGCCCCCCACCGCGCTCATCAAGGGACGAGCTAACCGGGCCATCCCAACCACCATGCTCGGAGTTGCCGTAGCAAACGCGAGAATCAAGAGCAGCAAGGCCAAATAACTGATCGCAATACTGTTTCCCGGAAGGACTAACAAGAGGATGGCGGTCACAGCCAGCCCCAGCGACGCAAGAGCTAGCCTTGGCAATCCCTCGCGCACGCGAGATTCTTCCGTAGATCGCTGCAAAACGGTACTTATGGGCGCTGAAGTGGCCTCTCGGGCCGGAGCAATAGCGGCCAACAGGGTTGCGCCGACCCCCAAACCCACACCTTTTGCAAGACTCCAATACGAGAGGTCCCAGGTGCGAACCCGTAAAACGTAATACAAATCGTTAATGCTTTGGGTAACCAGGTGAACCAATCCTTGGCCCAACGCGATGCCAGCGAGCAATCCAATCCCGGTACCAAGCACACCAATCAGGAGGGCTTCCCCCATCACAAGCGAGAATATTTCCTTTTGTGTTACTCCCAACGCGCGAAGTCTTCCGATGGTTGGTCTGCGCTGCACCACGGAAAAGGTCATGGTATTGTAGATCAGAAACATCCCAACTACGAGCGCGAGAAGGCTGAGCGCGACCAAGTTTAAACTAAACGCGCGCGTCATTTGCGCCATGGTTTCGGACTTGGTAGTGGAGCGTTCCAAGACCGCACCAACCGGTAAAAACTCGTTTAAGGCCGCTATTTGTGCGGATTGTTCGCTTTCTTCCGACAAAATGAGCTCGATGCGACTCAATTGACCGGCCATCCCAAATAGGGCCTGCGCCGTAGAAATGTCGACAATCAACAAGTTGTCGAGTACGCGCGCCGACTGTTCCGATTCTGCTTCCAGCAAACTGATAATCGTTATGGATTGCTCTTGGCCCTCAAAACGGACCTTCAGCGAATCACCGGCCTCAATATTCAAGTTTTGGGCTGTGAGAGCCGAAAGAACCCCGGTTTGCTCGGATGAAATAAAACGGCCCAGATCCAATCCGCTTCCTACGCCACCAGTAAAAGAACGAAAAGGGCCTTCTGCCAATGGATCGATGCCCAACACTTGGAGCATTCGGCCAGGATTGGAAGGAATGGAGACGAATCCGTCAATGACTGGAGCTGCGTCTTTAATGCCCGCTTCTAGCCGGAGGTCGAGGTAGACACGCTCATCCAATAGCTCCCGCGATCCGACAATGTGGTGCGTGGCCCGACCCGTTACCGCTTCCGACGAAAGACGAAACGCTTCTGTAGCGCTGGTATTTGCAAGATCGATCGCAACGACAACGGCCACACCAAGCGCGACTCCCAGAACGGACAAAAACATCAACAGCGGATGCCTGATGAGGTATCGGTTACTGCTTCGTCTTAAAAGTGAAAGTGCCATGTTGTGAAAGCGCAATTGGATGGTTGCTCAGGTTGCCTATACGCCCATGGCAGTATCGAGGGTCACTTCGACAAGTTGTCCCTCTTGAAGAGAAAAAATACGGTCTGCTAAGTTGAGAATGTCGCGGTCGTGTGTCGCGATCAGCATGGTTCGCTTTTCATCATGGACAAGCCGCTGAAGAATATCCATGACCTGACCCGCTGTTTTGAAATCCAAGTTGCCCGTTGGTTCATCCGCCAGAATAAGCAGGGGCTCGTGAGCCAGCGCCCTTGCCAGAGCCACACGTTGCTGTTCGCCACCCGAAAGGCGGTCGGGATAGCTGTCGCTACGGTCTTTTAGCCCGACTTCCTCCAAAACCTCCAAGGCTCGAGCTTGCTGCGCGGTCGATAGTCTCCCGGTTAACTCCATGGGCAGCAACATATTCTCGGCCACCGTAAGGGTCGGGATTAAGTTGAAGGACTGAAAAATGATACCAATGGATTCGCGTCTAAACAGCGTCCGTTCGTTTTCAGAAAGTGCGGTCAGATTTCGATTTCCAAAAAACACTTCTCCTGAACTGGCTACATCGATACCGCTAATTAAGTTGAGAAGCGTGCTTTTCCCCGACCCGCTCCGGCCCAGCATTACAATCAGTTCACCCTTGTAGATCTCAAACTGTACGCCTCGCAAAACGTGCCGCTCCGATTCTCCTTCGAGATAGGTTTTGGTGAGGTTGACCACCTTCAGAAGCGGTTCGTGTTTTGAATCAGGAAGCATAGTCGAATGGGATTGGGGTTCAAGACACCGTATTCATCAACTGCGGTTACGATCCGCGCACACTCCGGTTCGAGGCGTAATTCAGATGATTTTTACCTAAGATCAACAAAAAGGGCCTAATGTGGCCGTGTGTGCTTTTAGGAAACGATACCAAATATCACGGTGGGTTTGATTACATTGGGTATTCCGATTCAACCGAACAGCATCTCCTACATGAGTAAAAAATTAGCAGCGAAGCTCCCAATTATAGGCTGGAGGGAGTGGATTTCGTTGCCGGACCTAGGTGTTTCGACCATAAAGGTAAAAGTGGACACCGGAGCTCGATCTTCTTCGTTGCATGTTTTTGGTTTGGAGGCGTTTGAAAAAGAAGGCAAGCCGTGGGTGCGGTTTGAGGTTCATCCGAAACAACGATCTGACGAGAACGCTGTGTCGGCAGAAGCCGAAGTACTAGAGTACCGATCCGTAAGGAGCTCAAGTGGGAAATCGTCCGTTCGGCCTGTCATCTTGACCCATGCCGCCATGATGGGAAATGCATGGCCTATTGAAGTGACGTTGGCGCGTCGTGATGAAATGGGCTTTCGCATGTTACTAGGGCGCGAAGCCTTTCGAGGTCGATTCTTAATTGACTCTGGCAACTCGTATTACGGTGGCAGACCCCTTCGAAAGAAGAAATCGTTATAGGCATGTTATCGCATCTCCTCCGTATAAAATGGAAGAAGGGCCCTTGATGATTTCAACTTGCATTAAGTCCAGCGGAGGGACTTGAAGAAGGGACAACCCACCTGAAAAACCGCCAAAAAGCGGGAATCCGTCTTTTAGAATCTGCGTGTATCGCCCGTCGAGGCCTTGAATCTGTATGGATGAAGCACCCGTCACGGCCGAAGTTTGCTGGACGTTTATGCCGGGTGATTCATTCAACAACATCGAAATATTGCTCGGCTCCATGGAAATCTTTTCTTCGATCTCTTCTCCTGCGATCGTCTCAACGCGTGTGGCAAGGTCAGCTATGGTTCGACTCGTTCTTGTGGCGCTAACAGCGACTTCTTCCAATTCTTCGTGCCCTTCTTCAAGCTCAATTTCAAACACAAAGTCCGGGTCGTCGAGCGGGAAAACCAGAGTCAGCCGGTATTCTTCGTATCCCACAAACGAAAAAACAATGGTTTGTTCACCGCTTGGAATACCAGAAAGGAGAATCCGTCCTTCGGAATTTGTAGCTCCCCCAATGATCGGCCCTTCGGTGGGTGGGCGATCCAAAAACACGTTAACCCCCTGCAGCGCATTGCCTTCGTGTTCATCCGTAACAAGTGCATTAAATGAACTTTTTGGAGACTCCTGGGCCCAAAGTGGAGTGTTTACAGCTAACAACAACAAGAAAAACAAACGGATTGATTTTAAAACAAGACGCATGCTGAACATGAATAGGTAAAACGGCCTCACAAAGGAACGGAGTTACCACCACAACCTAGGTTTGTTCGAATGGAAATGCCCAAGATGCCAATTCAGACTAAAACCGACTCTAGAAAGTCCCGGATATAGAAATTAAATGTTTCTGGCTGTTCTAGATTAGAAACATGTCCGGCATTTTCGATGATTCGCAAAACCGAACCAGTTACTTTATCGTGCATGAATTGGGACTGGGCCGTTGGCGTAATGGCGTCGTCCGCTCCGCACAGAAAAAGGGTCGGAACGGAAATATTGACTAGGGTGGAACAGGATTCCGTGCGTTCGGCTAAGGCAACCAATCCCGCCATCATGATAGGTGCTGAATTGGCTAAGACCACCTGCCGCACTTTCTCAACCACGTCTTTTTTGCTTTCCAATGAGGCTGGGGCAAATACTTTTTTGACAAACGCCTCGCCAAACTCGGTTACGACCTTAGATTTGATACCCTCAATGGCTCGGTACCGATTAGCTTTGCCTTCGGGAGAATCCGCATTACACTGGGTGTCACACAAAATTAGGCCTGTAAAGCGCTCGGGAAATCGTTTTTGAGCGTTTAAGGCAATGTATCCTCCCATGGAAAGACCGCACACAATAGCTCTCTCTATGTGAAGCGCATCCATAAACCGTATTAAATCATCCGCAAACAGGTCGATGCTCATCGCGGTATCTTCGTCTATTGACCCACCAAAGCCTCGAATATCATAGGCAATGACACGCGTAACCAATTGCAGTGCATCCAGTTGCCCGTTCCAAGAGGATTTATCGAAAGGATACCCATGTAAGAAAATTAACGGAGTGTTTCCTTCGCCGAGATCGTTATACGAAACGGAGAGCGAGCCCAGCGCCAGGGTTAGATTGTGACCTTTAACTTCTTTCATGTCGAAATAAATTGACTGTAGAAACGAGCACACGTATTACGCATTGCTTAAACTTTGCTAACAGCATAGTATAAAAAGTGCTCATTGTTTTTGGGGTCAGAAATAGAAGTAATGTTTAATTATGATTCTATCGGTTATCGCGGTTTATGTTTTTATTCAAATGGCCATTGCCGCTTATGTAGCGCGTGGTACAAAAAGTGACGACGACTATTTAGTGGCGGGGCGTCGGCTGGGCGTGTGGCCGGTTGCGCTTTCACTTTTCGCCACGTGGTTTGCTGCCGAAACCGTGATTGCAACCACGGCAGAAGTTGCAGAAAGTGGTCTCGCAGGTGCTCGCATTGAGCCATTTGCTTACGGGCTAGGAATTCTGGTTTTAGGTCTATTTGTTGCTGGCCGCCTGCGCAAAGGGGGGTACATCACGGTAGCCGATTTTATGCGGGAAAGATTTGGAGGTCCAGCCGAAAGCCTTAGTGCGTTGGCCATCGTTGTGAGTGCGACCGTTTGGGCCTCTGCTCAGTTATTTGCGCTAGCCATATTGATTTCTACCTCGAGTGAGATGTCATTCAGCCTGGCGTTGATCGCTTCGACCGTCGTGGTTATGGTTTACACGCTAGTTGGCGGGTTGATGGGAGATGTTGCTACCGATATGATTCAAGGTGTGATCCTATCCATTGGCGTTGGAATTCTGTTGATACTGGTTCTAGACGCCGCAGGTGGAGTTTATGCCGCACTGGATTCTATTCCCTCCAATCGTTTACAATTCAATATTAACGGTGAAAGTTGGCTGCAACGGATTGAAATCTGGATCATTCCCATTGTGGGGACGATTACGGCACAAGAAGCAATTTCACGAACACTGGCAGCCCGTAGCCCAGAAGTGGCACGAAAAGGCGCTATGCTGGGGTCGGCCATTTATGTTTTGGTTGGTTTTATCCCAGTCATGATAGGATTTATCGCTCCACATCTTGGTCTTGAACTTGGTGTGGGAGATGCGTTTACTTCGAGTTTGGCCCAAGCGCTCATGCCGGGCTGGATGTACGTTATTTTTGTCGGGGCCTTGTTATCGGCCATCCTCTCGTCTGTAGACTCCGCCTTACTCTCGGTTTCTGCTGTCCTAACCGAAAGTGGATACCGACGATTTCGTCCCCAAATGGATCAACGAGAGAGTTTGTGGGTCGCGCGTGGAGCCACGGTTG
>JAURGV010000081.1 GCA_030833605.1 Rhodothermales bacterium | reverse complement strand
TGCTGGGTAGCGTAAACCGAAGGCGTAGTGTTCAAGATCATAGGTGCATCACGTGAGCCAAGCTCGCGCTGTACCTGAACTTTGTCCACGTTAGTGAAGGCCACCGGAGTTTTCCGGTCGACGGCGCGAGAAGCAAATACTTCAAGTGCTTCAAGCGCTTGGTTGGCGAACTCAACAGAAAAGTTGACAACAACGTTCGCATTGCGAACGGTGACCACTTTACTCATTGGAGTGTAACCAACAAACGATACCGTAACAGTATGCGTACCAGCGGGTACGCCGCCAATGGTATATTTACCGTTTTGGTCAGTTGCAGTGCCTAATGTTGTGCCTTCGACAACAACGTTAGCACCAGGAAGTGCGTCTCCGGTATCGGCATCAGTAACCGTTCCAGAGAGTTGAACCTGCGCAAATGCCGATCCTGCTAGTAGCATGGTAAAGGCGAGTGCGAGGCTGCGGAAACGTAGCTTTGCGTTCATATCCACAAGTTTTGGTAGGTAGAGATTTTGGGCGAAACCTTACAGTACTCCGCCCGATTTTTACAGTCAAGTAAACGTACGGATTGTGGATAATTTCCCGTGTGAACGAATGGGGAAGAAACGGTTATTTTGGTGTTATCTCATTTGATATAAAATCAAAAATAATAACATATTAGCTTACTATTGAGGTCGAAACTCCTTCGGCATTAAATCGGCTAGTCTTTCAAAAGACATATATCCGAAGTAAAAAAAGCATACGGTTCGAGAGTATTTCCTTGGCGGTCTAAGGTGGCCGCTCCGATCCTACGTCTAGACTACCGTTTTGAGTCTGGATCAGAGAGTTCGAATCGGAACTGTCCGTTTGATGCTTGGTGGACCTCAGTATTTGCTGTACGCGAATACGGGGCACCTGAAGCGCCCATCACGATTTCTAAGGTCCCGTTTCCGCCAGACGACTTAATCGTAATCACTTCCACCGATGGTACTTCAGGGTTCAAAGGATCAATATTTTCCACGATTCGGAATGTGAATTCCGTAATTCCAGATCCTCTGACAACATGCTCATAATCGACTCCACCCATAAAAGCGGTGTCATCTAATGTAATCGACGTGTGTCCAACTGCTTTCACAGCGGTTCCTTGAACTTCCACACTGATTCGCGTGCCTTCTACCAATGGGTTACCGTTGTAGTCGGTCACCGAATAATTGTACGTTTGATTGAGGGCTGCTGTCCCTGGATTGACGGTAATCACGGGAGTTCCGGAAAACACAACTGGGGTCAGGCTTGATACAGCATTCTGTTGATCGTTAGCCGTGAACGCGCGGACATGAACAATGCCATTCGCCGGTAATGGATTGGCAGACATTAGGTTAGCCGAGCCTTGTCCGGTCTGGTTGGTGTTGGTCGAACCTTCAATCACTCCGTGTGATGTATCGAAGTAAACAGCGGTTCCTTGGCGAACCGGATTGCTGTACTTATCACCGACAATCACGCTCATTAAATTGTTTAGGCCGAATGCATTCAACCCTGGGAAATTGCGTCGTTGCGGTCCTAAACTGAAATGCGCTTGATCCGGTAAGCCGCCGTGAATGGTCATGGCGACGGGCTGTGATCGTAGGACGCGGCCATTTACCGTCGATTCAGCGAGTATTTGAACTACACCCGCCTTCGTTCCGGAGGCCAAACTAACCGTAGCAAGGCCGTTATTATCGGTCAATACCGTTGCAGGAGAGAGGAACTCTCCACCTCCAGGCTGCAATCCAAAGCGGAAAGAAACCTGGGCTTTTTGGGCCAAAACAATGGGGTTGCCTAGGGAGTCAGCCAACTGAAAAACCAAGGTTGCGATTTCTTCAGAACCTGATTCCTTTACCCCGATAGTAGACCCTGACTGGGACAACATGATCAAGCTTGCTGCTTGCCCTGATGTGGCCTGCTTGGTTGCGGTTTGCTTTAGTACAAACGGAGGAACTTGGATAGTTCGGTCGGGGAGGGCCAATACTGGAAGAGTAGAGGGACTAAATCCATCGGCAGTGGCGGTAACACTTAGGTCCATGGTGCTATCGATTTCTACTTCAACAGAATAGGAACCATCACTACCTGCTTCAAAAAGGAGATCGTAGGGCAATACACGAATAAAGGCTCCGGGGACTGGATTGTTGGTTTCCGCATTTAAAATCTGCCCTGTTAGCGTAACAATTCCGCCTTCGTCATCGCTGCTGGAAGAAAAAACGTCGCAACCTGCGCTTAGAAGTGCAAGAAAAACGATGAAAATCATGCTGAGTGAGCGAAAATAAGCGTACATGGTATCCCTATTGATCAATTTTGTGGCCTATCGGGAGTATCGACAATCCACTTGCCGCCTTAAACGAGTCTTTCGAATGTGAATATTTGATGGTGAAGAAACCAGCAGGAGGCTACGGAGAATAAGCAGGTCCTTCCACTTTGGCTCACATGAGCCTCATTCTTGAATCGAATTCGACCGATATGGCTATTAAAACTGTCGACATGGACCGCCTTGCTGCAATGACGGGCAATCTTTTTGAATCTGTCGCTATTCTCTCCAAGCGTTCACGTCAGATTTCGACCAACATCAAAACCGAATTAGACGACAAATTGTCTTATTTCGAAGGTTTTGAGCAAGAATTGGAAGATCCTCGCTTTCAGGAAGAACAAGCAAAAGTTTCGATTGAGTATGAACTCAAACCTGAACCTACTGAGTACGCGATTGACGAAATGGTTGCAGGTAACACCTTTTTCCGTCGTTCCAAGCCAGAGACTGATGCACTTTACTAGAGTGTAACGCGCTTTTTGGTGTGTTGATGGTATCAGCGCGTGCGAAAAATGTTAAAGGGTGGGCTTCCGAAGGAAGCCCACCCTTTTTTTATTTGTCTTGGGGTAGTACATTTGCGACAAGGTTGTCTTAAATGTCAAAAAAGTTGAAACCACATCACCAAACTTCGGCCGTCCCGCTTTCTTCCTTTGAAAGTGCAACGTGGCGCATCGGGCAATGGATTGCTTTTTGCGTAACGCTGATTGTGGTGGCGGGACTCTTCGTGAGTCCGGAACTCACCCTAACCATAACTTGGTATGCCGTAGTACCCTTATTGCCGGCAAGTTTTCTAATAAATGCAGGTATGTGGCGAGGAATTTGTCCCCTAGCATCGGCCAATATGGTTCCTAATCGAGATCGTGGAGCCGTTTTGACAGGAAAATGGCTACAACGAGCTTCGGCGTTAGGCTTGATTTTATTGATGATCCTAGTGCCCTTGCGTCGCCTTCTTTTAAACCAGGACGGCACGGCGTTGGCCATCGTATTGTTGGGTATTGTGGTTTTGGCCTTTGGAAGTGGATTTGTGATTCAGGCCAAAGGAGGATTTTGTAACTCCATTTGTCCCGTTCTTCCAGTCGAAAAACTGTACGGACAATCCCCGTTAATTGGATTTCGCAACCCACGGTGTATTCCTTGTACGCATTGTACCTCCAAGGGCTGCTTGGATATTGATCCGGGACTTTCCGTTCGAAATGCAATGGGCGCTTCGTCGAACGCGAACGACTGGTTAAAAACTCCGTTTGGCATATTCGCAGCCGCCTTCCCCGGATTCATATTTGGGTATTTTAGCGTAGAAGATGTGCCATTGAGCGAAGCCTTTTATCCGTATATGGAGTGATTCTTAGCTACACCGTCGCTAGCTTTTTAATAATTGCCGTGGTTTCCATCGTTTTGAAGGTCGGTTATGAAACCATTACGCCCGTGTCAGGAGCTTTGAGTACAGGCACGTACTACTGGTTCGCTGCCCCTGCTTCTTTTGAAGCGTTTGGCTTGCCAGGGGGAATCATAGCTAGGTGGGTATTGCTTGCATTGATTGCCTTTTGGTTTTTTCGCGCACTTTCGTCCCTATCCAACAACGGCAAACCGGGAGCTTCATCAGGTAACTTGAATGAACCAATGAAAGCTGTGCCTGTGAAGCCGATGATTCATTAGAATCGCGCCCGTTTTGCACCCCAGTACCCGAGTAGTCCTTTAAGGACGGCATTCAATTTTTGCGTCACCGGCTGAAACGATCCAAGCACGGATGGGTTAGGTATAGATTCGGATCCGTTTGAATTCTATTACTGATTCCGCTAAATGACCGAGCTGATCGTAATTCGCGGCGCGCGCGAACACAACCTTAAAAATATTGACTTGGATATCCCACGTAATCAACTTGTTGTGATTACGGGGCTATCGGGATCGGGGAAGTCATCGCTTGCTTTCGATACGATCTATGCGGAAGGTCAGCGACGCTACATGGAGAGTTTGAGCGCTTACGCTCGGCAGTTTTTGGGTATGATGGAGCGTCCCGATGTGGACTTTATTGATGGGTTGTCTCCCGTTATCGCGATCGAGCAAAAAACGGTGAGCAGAAACCCTCGCTCTACGGTGGGTACGGTGACGGAGATTTATGATTTCCTCCGACTGCTGTATGCTCGGGCATCGCAAGCCTTTTCCCATATCTCTGGCGCACCCATGCGCAAGCAAAGCGACGATGAGATTATCAATGGGATTATGGGTTTGGCTGAGGATACCCGGGTTTTGCTTCTGGCGCCCCTTGTAAAAGGAAGAAAAGGCCATTACCGAGAGCTTTTTGAGCAGGTTAGCAAACAAGGCTTTCAGCGGGTTCGGATCGATGGCGAGCTTCAGGAAATGGAAAAGGGGATGAAGCTGGACCGATACAAGACGCACGACATCGAGGTTGTGGTGGATCGGCTGGTTATGAAAGCGGGTATTCGAACGCGTGTGGCTCAATCTGTTGAAACCGCTTTGGGGATGGGAAGCGGCACCCTCATCGCGCAGATTCTGGAAGGTCCTGAGCCGGCCGGTGATCGCATTTTCAGCCGTCATTTGTTTTGCCCGGAAGATGGCGTTTCGTACGATGACCCCTCACCGAACACGTTTTCGTTTAACTCTCCGTATGGGGCGTGCCCGGAGTGCAACGGCCTTGGCTCAAAAAGGGAATTAGATCCTGATTTAATTATTCCAAACCGGAATAAGTCGATTCGCGACGGGGCCATTTTACCTCTTGGGGTGCCACGAGACATTTGGATTTTTTCGCAGGTTCAAGCCGTTGCCGATGCGTACGGTTTCACCTTTGACCAACCTCTTTCTACGTTAACGGAAGATCAGTTTAAGGTTTTGGTCGAAGGGGCAGGCGAAGATCAGTTCGATATTGTATACAAGTACAAAGATCGCGAAGTAAAATACAAACATCGTTTTAGTGGCATTAACGGCCATGTTTGGCATACGTACGAGAATACATCTTCCAACACATTGCGCAAATGGGCGGAAGCGTACATGCGTCACATGGATTGCCAATCGTGTGAAGGCGCTCGGCTAAAGCCCGAAAGTTTGGCATTCAAACTGGGAGGACGATCGATCGCGGATCTGACCAGAATGGACCTTCGGACCCTTAAACAGTTTTTGGAAAGTCTGGAGTTAACCGAACGGCAAACCATAATTGGTGGCCCCATCATCAAGGAAATCCGAGAACGCCTCGATTTTCTATTAAATGTTGGCGTTGGTTATTTGAATTTGGACCGATCGGCTCGGACGCTTTCGGGCGGAGAAAGTCAGCGGATTAGGCTGGCGACGCAGATCGGCACCCAGCTTACAGGGGTGCTGTATGTCCTGGATGAACCCTCTATTGGATTGCATGCCCGGGATAACGCACAACTCATCGCGTCCTTAATGCAGCTTCGAGACCTCGAAAACTCAGTTTTGGTGGTCGAACATGATCGGGAAATGATTGAAGCCGCCGATTATGTGATTGATTTGGGTCCCGGGGCCGGTGAATTAGGAGGCCGAGTGGTTTCTGCAGAGGAATCTCTGACCGCGGCTTACCTGAATGGAACGCGATCTATCGCGATTCCGGCGGTAAGGCGTCCTGGTAATGGGTCTTGGATCAAGTTATTGGGCGCTAAGGGACACAATTTGAAAGGCCATCCGCTGGATATTCCGTTGGGTACCTTTATTTGTGTAACGGGGGTATCGGGTTCCGGCAAATCCAGTCTAATCAATCAAACCCTGTATCCCATTCTAGCCTCCCATTTTCACAAAGCGTTATTGGTGCCGCTCCCGTATGAGTCTATCGAGGGCATGGACCAAATCGATAAAGTAATTGACATCGACCAAAGCCCGATCGGTCGTACTCCACGCTCTAATCCGGCAACGTATGCGGGTCTTTTTGGAAATATCAGGGACTTGTTTGCCCAGCTTCCAGAGTCCAAGATCAGGGGTTATAAGCCCGGACGTTTTTCCTTTAATGTTAAAGGCGGACGGTGTGAGTCTTGCAAGGGTGCCGGGATCGTAAAGCTGGAAATGAATTTCCTTCCCGATGTGTATGTGGAATGCGAAACGTGCAATGCGAGGCGGTACAATCAAGAAACGCTCGAAGTCCATTTCAAGAGCAAGAATATTGCTGACGTGCTTGAAATGACGGTAGAAGAAGCACTTACCTTTTTTGAGCACATTCCAAAAATTGAGCGCAAGCTGCGGACGCTGCATTCCGTGGGTCTGGGCTATATCCGCCTCGGGCAACAAGCCACTACGATCTCCGGTGGCGAAGCACAACGTGTTAAATTGGCCAAAGAATTGTCCCGCCCGGGGACTGGAAAGACCCTCTATATTTTGGATGAACCGACAACGGGGCTCCATTTTGAGGATATTCGGCACCTACTTGCCGTTTTGCAAGCGTTGGTACGCAAAGGCAACACGGTGTTGGTGATTGAACACAACATGGACGTGATCAAAGTGGCCGATTACGTGGTGGATTTAGGTCCCGATGGTGGTGGGGAAGGAGGCCAAATTTTGTTTTCGGGTACTCCAGAGGCACTGGCGCAGACTACAACGTCCACGGGCATTTATTTAGCAGAAGAATTGGCTCGGTATCATGTGGATGAGGATATTGAGGAGGAATTGGATTTGGATGCCTTCGCCTCCGATGATGACGATATGGATGAAGAGGAAGAGGACGATGAGGCCGCAGAGGACAGCAAGGTCCCTGAAGCCGAAAAGACGCCTTAATTGATTGTATAATTGATAAACGAGTGAATCATTGAGCGGTCCACAATACAATAAACCCGATGCCCCTGGCATTGCCATGAATTTTGACAATTCGGTATCGCTTTACCAAGTTGTCCGAGCAAACGAATCGTTTGATTCGGCAGCAAAAGCTGCTTTCGATTTGCTGAAAGAAGCACAAACCAATTTTCCAGACTGGCCTAGAGCGTACTATTTGGATATTGAAGGGCATCAGGGAGAGCAAAGTGGCTTCGATGCTGAATTTTTTGAGTTTCAGCAGGAATTCTGGTTTCAAACCATTGCCCATTTTGTGACTGCTTTCGATACGCCATTGGTTGGAGGGTTGATTAATCCCAACCCCCAAAACAACAACATTCCTGACGACCTTATTGTAGAAGGACCCAAACCAAAATCAGCATCATGATTCGACTTCTATCGGCATGCGTTGCCATTGTAATTGCCTTGATGACCTTTTTAGAACCGGGCGTAGAAGTTTCGGAATCGGCAAGTGCCGCGACATCGGGCGACCCCGTAGTGCTTTCCATGCGGAAGCGTGCCGAAGTCATTGATCGCCTCCTTGAGGAACGGTTACAGACCGTCGTCCCCGAATTGATGCGTCGAAACGGCATAGATATGTGGGTGGTTTCGGCTCGTGAGTACAACGAAGACCCGGTTATTCGAACCATGATTCCCGCGACCTGGATTTCAGCTAGGCGCCGAACCATCTTGGTATTTTTTGATCAAGGCGAAAAAGGAGTAGAGCGCTTGGCCGTCGCTCGATATAACATTGGAAATAGCTTTCCAAGCGCCTGGAATCCGGATGAACAGCCCGATCAGTGGGCACGGCTAGCCGAAATTGTAGCCGAGCGTGCCCCGAAGAAAATTGGTGTCAATATGTCCAAAAATTACGGGCATGCCGATGGACTGACCGCGTCCGAGAAAGAAGAAATGGAAGCGGCTTTGGGCAAAAAGTACGCTTCTCGGATGGTTTCAGCCGAAAACCTAGCTGTTGGGTGGCTGGAAACCCGGACGCAGAGCGAAATGGAAATCTATCCTATGATCGTTCACTTGGCTCGGAGCATTATTAACGACGGGCTTTCCGAGTTGGTGATCCAACCTGGCGTTACCCGCACGGACGACGTAGAATGGTGGTACCGCGAGCGGATTCGGGATTTGAATCTCGTTACCTGGTTTCATCCATCGGTAGATATTCAGCGCAAACAAGCGGGCGAGCGGGATGGGGATTTTTCGTCCCGAGAAGAAGCAGGAGTGATTCAGCGCGGTGATTTGCTGCACGTTGACTTTGGAATCACCTATTTGCGACTAAATACAGACACCCAAATGCATGCGTATGTGTTGGAGCAGGATGAACATGAGGCTCCAGCCGATTTAGTTAATGCATTGGCTGTGGGAAACAGGCTCCAGGACATTCTTACGGGGCAGTTTGCCACGGGAAGGACCGGCAATGAGATTCTAGCGGCAGCGCTAGCTCAGGCAGAAAAAGAAGGCATCAAAGCCACCATATATACGCACCCCATTGGGTTTCATGGCCACGCAGCCGGTCCAACGATTGGCATGTGGGATAAACAGGATGGCGTGCCTGGGAGTGGCGATTATCCGATGTATCCGATGACGGCGTACTCTATTGAACTGAATGCGGCCGTACCCATCCCCATGTGGGATGGGCAGGCCGCACGCATCATGTTGGAAGAGGACGCTCTGTTTAACGGTTCAACGGTGACGTATATCGACCCGCGTCAAACGGAAATGCTGCTCATACCGAGGCAATAATCGGTTCGATTACTCGCTGACGCCAACGGTGTCGCCACCGGCCATAGAAACATTCAACGATGAGATATGGACGTTGGTGGCGTGATTCAATCGGAAGCCTACAATGCCATCCGTGGACAGGTCGCCTTTGTCTTGCGAGTGAACCACTGCACCATTGATGGAGAACGAGATGGTGTTTCCTTCAGTTTGTATGCTGAATTCATTGGCAATGGGGTCCGATGATTCTTCGGTCCAAGCCGTCACGGCTTCGCTGGGGGTCCAGTCGACAACAACCTGGGTATCTGCTCCATTGCGTGTTTTGATCAGGAACTCTCCAGATCGACGAGCAAGGAAATAGAGGTATTTTTGGTCGTCCATATCCAGATTTGAGCCACCAATAATAATGCCGTAGCCTT
>JAURGV010000080.1 GCA_030833605.1 Rhodothermales bacterium | reverse complement strand
GAATCGCTTAATGGATAAACTGCCGTAAATGGTGAACCGACTTACTATTCTAACTCTTGGGGATAAATGACTCCCCTTTCATCTGTATAGACGGCATATTCAGCTTCTGTGTTCCCTGCCTGAATCTCATTTAGCCGTCGTTTTAAAAGTCTTCGTTTGAACGCAGTCAAATGATCTATAAACAAAACCGCTTCCACATGATCGTACTCATGCTGGATCACTCGAGCCAATATCCCATCAAAGGTCTCAGTTTTTTGGACAAAATCCCGGTCCTGATACTGAATGGTGACGGTATTGGGCCTTACAACGATCTCTTGGATATCAGGTATCGACAAACACCCCTCCTCAAATTCCTCGTCATCTCCCGTTTCTTCGAGTATGTGGGGATTGATGAAAAACATGGGCTGTTCAGGCATCGGCGTTCCGCTTTCGATGAAATCCTCCTCCATGGGAGAAACATCCACCACAAAAACCCGCTCTTCCTTTCCAATTTGAGGCGCTGCAAGCCCGATCCCACGCGCATCGTGCATCGTCTCTACCATGTCGGACAGAAGAGTCTCAAACTCGGGGGTTGATTTATCAACTTGTATCGTTGGTTTTCGCAGTGAAGCGGTTCCCAGTAAATAAATCGGATGAATCATATCGTCAGGCGTCGGACTGTAGGTCTTCTAAATATTCTTGGAGGATGATGCCGGCAGCTGCCGTGTCAATGCGTTCTCTTCCTGTTTTCTTAAGCGAGGGTCTTCCCCCCTCTTTGATCAATTCCTTGGCTCGTTCTGTTGAAAAACGTTCATCTTGCAGAATGAATTCAGCCTTTTTAAATCTTTTTTTTAATCGATTTACGTATTGCTGCACGCGCATCGTCGCCAATCCTTCTGAACCGTCTAGCTCCAATGGCCAGCCGATTACCATACTCTCAATCCAGTTTTCAGACTCAATTCGGTCCAATATGGTGAGCGCCTCTTCCGGTGTATAGGTCCCGACGGGCTGACAAAACAGTCGCAGAGGATCCGCAATCGCTATTCCAACTCGTTTGGTACCATAATCGATCCCAACAATGCGACCTGTAGTACTCATCTTCTTCTACCCTTAATGGTAATGGTCAGTTCGACATTACTAAATCGGCAGACTTATCAGCGGATGAAGCAGCGTTTGGAGACTCTAAGTCCTTCAAAGGGGTCTGCAAAATCGCTTTTATTTTTTTACTCGGCTTGAAGTGGGTTTTTCTCCGACTTGGAATAAAAACCGTTTCGTTTGTTTTGGGATTTCTGGCCTTGGGTTTCGCGCGTGTCTTTTTGACTTCGAAAACGCCAAAATCTCTGAGCTCAATTCGAACCTCAGGATCCGCTTCCATCATGAGATCACCGAGGGCTTCAATGACCGAGGCAACCCACGGCTCACACTTATAAATGGGTTCTTTCACAAGTTCAGAAACCCTTCTCGCTACATCTTTTTTTGTTAGCGTTTTGGAACGATTGGACATGATAATTTGACTAGACGCGGATGATAATTCGAGAGCGCGTCAAATAACGATTTACTGGACCCAAAGTCAACTATTTCAGAAACTTAACGCAACCCAGATTCATCATTCTGTTCTTCATATCGATACACCCCGTGAATGCCATCGACTTTCTTTATCCGATCGATCAATCGGCGCAAATGCTCTAGATCACTCACGAACAAAACAACGTTTCCAACAAACACGCCATCGTCCGTTGAGACGGTGATGGACCGGATGTTTGTTTTGAGTGTTTTTGAAATTACTTGCGTCAAATCACTGAGTATGCCGACCCTATCTTCCCCCATGATTCGGAGCGCAGATACAAAGTGAACATCTTTTTGGCGGCTCCATTCAACAGGAATAATCCGATCGGCCAGATTCAGCATCAAATTGGGTGCGTTTGCGCAACTAACGCGATGTACTTTTATCGCTCCCGTTTTGGAAATAAAACCAAATACGGAGTCACCAGGAATAGGATTGCAGCAGGTAGAATACTCGGTTTTGATGTCGGTGTGGAGTTCTCCGTCAATCAGAAGGCCTGGTGACCCTGAGGACTGAGCACTCGACAAGAAGGATTCATACTGCAGCCGCAGGCTTTCGGACTCCGACTTTTCAGGATCGTCGTCCTTTAGCATCCCTTTTGTGGCTTTAAGCAGGTCGTTGACCTCATACAGCCCGGATCCCAATTCAAAATAAAGCTGTTGCGTGTTGGGAAATCTCAGTTTTGTAGAAATCCGACCCATTTCCGCATCGGTGACTTCCATCCCAAGCTTTGCGAGCCGTTTTTCCCACAAATCGCGACCGTGTTCGGTCGCTTTTCGACGCTTTTCATTGATCCAGTGCCGGATTCGACTACGCGCCTTCTGCGTAACCACGAACTTAATCCAGTCCGGATTCGGCTGCTGCTTTTTGGAAGTGATAATTTCAACTTGGTCCCCACTCGTCAACGTATACGAGAGCGGCACCATTTTGCCGTTTACCTTCGCTCCAATGCAATGGGAACCGATTTCGGAGTGAACCAAGTAAGCGAAGTCAACGGGGCAAGCGCCGCTTGGTAACGAATGAACGTCCCCTTTCGGCGTAAAAATGTAAATTTCTTCGTCGTACAGGTTTAGACTAAAATCTTTGACGAAGTCCGCTGCCTTTTCTACTTCAGGATTTTCTAAAAGATCTCGGACCCACATTAACAGCGAGTCCATTTCAGAGTCGGCTGAGTTTACGTGCTCTTTATATTTCCAGTGCGCTGCGACCCCTTTTTCCGCAATTTCATGCATCTCGCGCGTCCTGATTTGCACTTCTACTCGCTTCCCATTGGGTCCTAAAACCGTGGTATGGAGACTCTGATATCCGTTTGATTTAGGGACGGAGACAAAATCTCTAAAACGTTCCGTAAGCGGCTTGTAAAGGTCCGTAATAATGGAATAGACCCGCCAACATTCCTCCTTTCCCTTCGAACCTTCTCCGCTTAAAACAATTCGAATGGCGAAAATGTCGTAAATCTCTTTGAGCGGCTTATCCTGCCGCTTCATTTTCCGAAAAATCGAGTATAAGTTTTTAGACCTACCGTAAATCTCGAAATCGAATCCTTCTGTCTGTAGTCGGTCCCTAAGTGGATCAATAAATTGCTTTACATACGTATCCCGTTCTTTCTTCCTGTCCCTTAGCCCGCTTGTGATCTGCTTGTATTCCTCCGGGTGGATATAAGCGAGACATAGATCTTCCAGTTCGCTTTTTATCGTAAAGAACCCAAATCGGTGCGCCAGCGGGGCGAATAAAGTCAGGGTTTCCGTAGCAATCTTCACCTGCTTGTGCGGAGCCAAAGAGCCCAGCGTGCGCATATTGTGCAGTCGATCCGCAAACTTTACAAAAATGACTCGGATGTCCGAGGCCATCGATAGGAGTAGCTTTCGAACATTTTCCGCATTGCCAACATCTCTCGTCTCGAAGGCGGTTGACATTTTAGTCAACCCATCAATAATCGAGGCTAAGGAGTCACCAAACGTCTCTCTGATGAACTCTAACGATAAATCGGTATCCTCCACTACGTCGTGAAGGAGCGCAGCAGCCACCCCTATATCGTCGAAGCCAATTTGCTCAACGTAGATTTTGGCAACTTCCAACGGATGGGCAATGTACAGTTCACCCGAAGCACGATGATCATTCCTGTGGGCCCAGTAGCTCAGTCGAAAAGCGCGCTTAATCAGCTCTTCGTCGACCGTTTTAAGGTTTGCCCGACAAGACGCGAGTAAGTCCTCCAGCCGTTCTTCGTATTTCTCCTCAATACGAATTCCGTTTCCTTTTAAGATGGTGGAGGCTTCGATCATTTGAATTCTAGTGGTTCTGGGTCAGAACGTAGTTAAACCCCCTATTCTTAGGCTGTTCCGGCGGGTCGTGAGAAAGCCATTTCGAGCCCGGAACGGGCTCGAAATAAAAAGAGGCGGGCGCTTAGCGATTGAAAATCGCTTGGCGCCCGCCTCTCCCCATTCGTTCGGAAACGAATGGCCTCATCTCTTGTAAAGAAGAAAGTAAACCTTAAGCGGTTTTTTCTTCTTCGTCGCCTGCTTCAGCTTCAGCGTCAGCATCTGCTTCTGAAGCATCGCCTTCAGTAGCGGCTTCGGCAACAGGAGCTTCTTCAACTACTTCAGCAGTAGGTGCTTCTTCAACCACTTCGGCTTCAGAAACAACTTCTTCCATTACAACGGCGTCCACTACGTCTTCCGTAGTTGCGGATGCTGCTGGAGCTGCAACGGTAGCTGCTGCTTCGCCTGTTGATTTCTTACGACGACCCGCTCTACGCGTTTTTTTAGCCGATCCGGTGCTTGAACCATCTGGCTTAATGTCGTTGTAGTCGACCAATTCAATGATAGCCATCTCTGTACTATCACCGGCACGCTGACCTAGCTTAATAATCCGAGTATATCCACCTGGACGATCAGAGATTTTTGTAGCAATATCTCCGAACAATTCTTTGATGGATTCCTTGTCCTGTAGGTAGCGGAATGCCTGGCGTCGATTCAGCATTGAATCTTCTTTGGCTCTATTAATAATAGGCTCAACGAACATACGCAACGCTTTTGCCTTCGTAATTGTCGTCGTAATTCTCTTGTGGAGAATTAGAGCATTGGACAACGACTGTAGTGTCGCCTTACGGTGGGCACTCGTACGTCCGAGTTTAAATCCTTTTTTCTGGTGTCTCATCGTCTATTTCTGTTGTTCGTCCAAAAGCTGGACGAAGGATCAGTTTTTCGCGTCTAGTAAGAAGCGATCAACGTCCATTCCAAATTGAAGATTACGCTCAACGATAACCTGCATCAACTCCTGGAGTGATTTGCGACCGAAGTTGCGAAACTTCAGCATCTCAGATTCATCGCGACGAACCAAATCGCCGATCGTTTTGATGTTAGCTGCTTTTAGGCAGTTATGAGCGCGAACGGATAGGTCCAATTCGTCTACTGACTGCGAAAGCAGTTCACGAACGCGTTGAACTTCTGCATCCACTTCTTTCTCTTCTTCTGTCGGCTGTGGTTCGCTATCCATTTTGATGAATAGGTTCACGTGATCCCGTAGGATCTGAGCCGCAGATGCTAATGCATCTTCAGGAAGAATAGAGCCATCCGTGTTTACTTCCATTGCCAATGCTTCGTAATCAATTTTCTCACCCACACGGGTTTGATTAATTGTGTAACGAACATTTTTAATCGGCGTGAAGATGGCATCCATGGCAACAACTCCAATTGGGTCATCAGCACGTTTGTTTTCATCTCCAGGAACGTATCCACGTCCACGTGCCATTCTCAATTCAACAGAGAATGATGTTCCTTTCGAAACGGTGGCAATGTGATGCTCTGGATTTAGAACTTCGTAGTCGCTCGTCGCATCAGCAATGTTTTTGCCAGTCCAGCTTCCTGGACCTTTTACGATAAAGTGAATATTACCGTCTGCCCCTTCGTTTGCCCGGAAGCGAACGCCTTTAAGGTTTAGGATAATATCAGCGACATCTTCAGAGACGCCGTCGATCGTAGAAAACTCATGCTGAACGCCATCAATCTTAATGGCGGTAATGGCTACTCCCTGCAACGAAGACAGTAGAACGCGACGAAGCGCATTCCCAATAGTAACCCCGAAACCGCGTTCAAGCGGTTGAATAACAAACCGTCCGTAGGTTTCTGTAGTTTCTTCTACATCAACTCCGTCAGGCATTTGAATCGAATAAGTGCTCATATCAGCTTGATCTATGCAAGGTGATTGAAAAGAGTTCGTAAGTGCTGCAAATCACATAACGAACACGGTGAAAGAATCTCCAGGAGAATTACTTCGAGTAAAGCTCAACGATGAGCTGCTCTTTGATATTCTCTGGGATGTCTTCACGATTGGGGTAATCCAGGAATTTGCCCTGGGCGAGATTGCGGTCAACATCCAACCATGGGTAGCCCTTGCGGGAGCGTCCCAATGATTCGCCAACAATCTCCAGGTTGCGACTTTTTGGTCGAAGGCCAATAATGTCACCTGCTTTCAACTGGGCGGAAGGAATGTCCACAACTCTACCATTAACCATCACGTGACCGTGATTGACCAACTGGCGTGCCTGACGGCGAGTGCGCGCAAATCCTAAACGGAAAACGGTGTTGTCTAAACGGGCTTCCAAAAACTTCAGTAAGTTTTCTCCCGTTACACCTTTTTTGCGAGCTGCTTTTTCAAACAGGTTTCTAAACTGACGCTCTAGTACACCATAGGTATACTTAGCTTTCTGCTTTTCTTTAAGCTGTACAGAATATTCGCTCTCTTTAGCACGGCGGTTTCTGCCATGCTGCCCCGGAGGATGGGGTTTTCTTTCGAGCGCTTTGCTCGGGCCGAAGATTGCTTCCTTAAAGCGGCGTGCAATCTTCTGTTTGGGGCCTCTATATCGGGCCATAGTGAGATACCTCTCGTTTGGAGTATTACAAACGTATGGGCGCTTTTCCGCGCCACATAGCCGGACCTATTATTCCCTGTGATATGCTATTCGACACGATTTGAAATCGTCTCGTCAACCATATCCATCGGACGCGTCAGACGCGGCGACGTTTAGGGGGCCGGCAGCCATTGTGGGGAACAGGAGTGACGTCGCGAATCGTAGCGATTTCCAAACCAATGTTTGAAAGTGCACGAATAGCAGACTCACGTCCAGAACCGGGACCTTTTACGAAAACTTCCACACGGCGTAGTCCAAGATCATGAGCTTCTTTACCGGCAGCTGAAGCAGCAACCTGGGCAGCGTAAGGAGTATTCTTACGGCTACCTTTAAAACCCATTTTACCTGAACTGGCCCAGGAAATCGTATTCCCGTACTGGTCTGTCAGCGTCACCTGCACGTTATTGAATGTGGCTTTGATGTGAGCTTGACCGTTCTGCTCAATCACCACGTTCTTTTTACGTGTACGTGCGCCTCCCCGTTGTCTCTTTGCCATTGTTCGTTGGGATGATTAAAGTACTTCCGTTCACCGTGAACGGAAGATGGAACTATGTATTACTTACGTGGAGCAGCTTTTTTACCTGCAACCGTTTTCTTCTTACCCTTACGGGTACGTGCGTTGGTCTGAGTCCGCTGTCCGCGAACTGGTAACCCACGACGGTGTCGAAGACCCCGGTAACAACCAATATCCATCAATCGCTTGATGTTAAGCTGCACTTCCGTACGCAGTGTACCTTCAACCGGATATTCATCCTCGATAAGCTTGCGAATGGCACGGGTTTGTTCGTCCGTCCAGTTTTCAGGCTTCTCGTTTGGATCAATGTCCAGTCGGGTCAGAATCTCAATCGCGCGTGCGCGACCGATTCCGAAAATTGCCGTCAAAGCGATTTCTCCTCGCTTCTTCGTATTTAAATCTTGTCCTGCGATTCGAGGCATGATATCAGCAGCTAAAGTGCCATGAATAAAGCGTTAAGCCTTATCCCTGGCGCTGTTTGTGTTTCGGGTTCTTCTTATTGATCACATAAACGCGGCCTTTGCGACGAACAATTTTGTCGTCGGAGCTGCGTTTTTTGACACTGGCACGAACTTTCATGTCAAGTGGTGTTCTTTTGCCTGCCGCCAGAAGCGGTCAGATCATTTTTGGTTTCAGCCTATCAATTACGCCGGTAGTTCCGTTAGGTTCTTGACGTTATTGTGAAGCTTATTTGTATCTGTAAACTATTCTACCTTTCGACAAGTCGTAAGGAGACAGTTCGACTTTTACTCGGTCTCCCGGGAGAATCTTGATGAAATACATCCTCATCTTTCCGGAAAGTAGTCCGAGTATTTCGTGTCCGTTTTCAAGGCGGACTCGAAACTGGGCGTTGGGAAGTGCTTCAATCACTTCGCCGTCTTGTTCAATAGATTTTTGCTTAGCCATGAGCTACTTCAGCGTTCTGTTTATAAGGCAATACTTCGAGCACATTCTCGATGTATTGAAAAGTTGTTATGACTTCGGCTTCACCTGGTCGTACAACGATCATGTGTTCGTAATGTGCGGAAGGTTGACCATCGGCAGTTTTCACCGTCCAACCGTCCCCCTCAGTCCTAACGTGGGCCGTTCCGAAATTGATCATAGGCTCGATACAAATAACGAGACCTGATTTCAATTTCCGACCGCTACCAGAACGACCGTAATTTGGTACTTGAGGATCCTCATGTAGGTGACGACCAATGCCGTGTCCCACTAAATCCTTAACTACCCCGTAACCTCTTTCTTCGCACAATTCCTGAACAGCCGCTCCGATATCTCCGAGCCTCTTTCCAGTTGTTGCTTGGCCAATGGCTAGCATCAATGAATCGTACGTAGTGGCTAACAACTGTTTTGTGTCATCAGAAATGGTTCCTACTGGGAAAGTGAACGCACTATCACCGTAGTAGCCGTTTAACAACACGCCACAATCCACAGAAACAATATCACCGTCTTTTAGGACCGTGTTACTGGGGATTCCATGAACAACTTCATCGTTGACTGAGGTGCAAAGCGTGGAAGGAAAAACTTCCCTCCCCACCCGATACCCCTTAAATGCAGGGGTAGCTCCGTTGTCTCGGATATAAGATTCTGCGATCTGATCCAATTCCAGAGTTGAGATCCCAGGAGCAACCGCGGCTGCTACTGCACCCAACGTTCTTCCTACCAAATCGGCAGAAGCACGCAGGCTTTCAATCTCTTTTTCTGTTTTTAGATGGATCATCGGGCTAAAACTTATCGACGTCCTTTAATACGACCGGACTTCATAAATCCATCGTAATGACGCATCAACAAGTGGCTTTCCACCTGCTGCAGGGTATCTAACGTTACCCCAACAAGGATCAACAAACTCGTACCACCAAAGAACTGTGCAAATCCGTAGGTGACGCCAAACTTGATTGCGAATGCAGGCAAAATGGCGATCAATCCCAAGAAGATGGATCCAGGCAAGGTAATACGGGTCAAAATATTGTCGATGAACTCGCTCGTCTGTTTACCCGGGCGAATACCAGGGATAAATCCTCCCTGGCGTTTCATCGTGTCAGCCATTTCTTTTGGATTAACCGCAATGGCTGTATAGAAGTACGTAAAGAACACACAGATCGTAAAGAATATCGCCGAATATCCCCATGAAGAGATATCGGTAAAAAATACGCCCATTTGCTGCATGAACACGCTTTCTGGAAATAGGGTAGCAAACGTTGCTGGGACGAACATAATGGACTGCGCGAAGATGATCGGCATAACTCCAGCAGCGTTGATTTT
>JAURGV010000007.1 GCA_030833605.1 Rhodothermales bacterium | reverse complement strand
ACCCGAGATGATGGCAAAACGTGGACAAATGTTACTCCGGATGCAAAAATTTTCCCGGAATGGATGATGGTCAACGATATGGTGGTTGATCCGCGCAACCCGGGTGGCCTGTACGTGGCGGGAACGCGGTATAAATCCGATGATTTCGCTCCCTATCTCTACAAAACAAGCGATTACGGGGCTACGTGGAAAAAAATTACCAACGGGATCCCCAACGATCACTTTACCAGAGCAATTGAAGCAGATCCGGTTCGAGCAGGACTGCTTTATGCCGGGACCGAGTCCGGCCTGTACATTTCGTTTGACGATGGCGCTTCTTGGCAATCGTTTCAGCTCAATTTACCTATCGTACCGATCACCGACTTGTTGTGGAAAGACCACGACTTGGTCGTTGCCACACAGGGTAGAGCGTTTTGGGTTTTAGACGATTTGATGCACCTTCACGTCCTGAAAGCAGAAGACAAGGACAAAAAGTATACGTTTTACAGCCCTTATGTAGCCACTATGGGTGCTGAAAACTCGGTGCGTCTACGGTATTGGTTTAAAGAAGATCAAAAAGACGACGTGACGCTTCGCATCTTGGAAGAAGATGGGACCATTATCAAATCGTATAAGGGCAAGGAGGTAAAGGCTTCCAAAGGTGTCAACCAATTTAATTGGAATATGCGGTACGAGGATGCCGAATCTTTCGATGGTCTTGTGATGTGGGCGGGCTCAGTGACTGGTCCTCGGGCCGTTCCTGGGACGTACAAAGCGCGATTAATTGTCGGGGAGGACTCCACAACGGTGAATTTCAGCATCGCTCCCGATCCGCGCAGCGAATCGAGCATCGCAGATTTAGAAGAACAGTTTACGTTCCTAATCGAAGTGCGCGATAAACTGTCTGAGACCCACAAAGCCATTAAGCAAATCCGATCGCTGCGCAAACAGGTGAACGAGGTATTGGAACGCGTGCCCAGCGATTATGCCGACGCGGACACCTTAAAAGGTTATGCGAAAAGCATATTGGCTGGCATGAAAGAAGTGGAGGAAGCGCTTTATCAGACCAAGAATCAGTCTGGTCAAGATCCGCTAAACTTCCCGATTCGCCTGAACAACAAACTGGCTGCCGTAGGAGGCGTGGCTTCAGGAGGAAACTACCGTCCGACTGACCAAGCGTATGGTGTTCGGGATGAACTCGTCCAGCAGATTGATGAATGGCTAACCAAACTTGCCGACATTACGAGCTTCCAAATGAACACATTTGAGCAGATGGTGCAGGATATGAAACTGCCGGCGATCAAACTGGATAGCTAAAAAACGAGTCGGATTTGATGTTTTGGCGGGGTGGCGATTGAAAATCGCCACCCCGCCGCTCGTTTATTTTGCGTCACCCGTGTCAATTTCTGTTTGAGGAAGCGCCGATCGCAAGCGCGCAATTCCTTCTTCCGAAACCTTGGTTTGCCATAGGTATAGCGACGTTAGCTTTTTCATCAACTCAATGTGCTGCAAGGCATTATCGTCAACCATCGACCCGTATAAGTTCAAATAATCCAGGTATTCATGCCCTGAAATGGCGGCCAATCCCGATCCCGAAATCGCTGTTCCTGCAACATTGACCCGCGTTAACAGCGGAAAGCGTCCTAGCCCAGCCATGGATTCGTCCGTAAGGTCACTGTTTCGTAAATCGATCCAGGTCACGTTCGCGGCTAACCCATCCGCCTCTGGTCCCCAAATACAGTCCTGCACTACCGTGCAACGAACAGATAGCAGCGATTCACCCTCAGCAAGCACATCGACGGAAACCCCTTTTTGACGCCAAGATGCAATCAGAGCGGTATCGGGTGGTGCAACATCCAAGGCAAATACGCCTGTGCGAATTCCGCCCAACCCGTACGCTTGCAGGATGGTATAAATGGTAGTTGGCATTTCAACGGAAGCAATCGTTTGATCAAAGGATGCTCCACTCGAAACCCACCACTTCAGCAGTTCAACGTCCGCATGCGATATGGGCTTCGCATTATACATCGGGGGCATTTGGTCTTCGTGCCCCTCTGGAAGTTCAATGCGCTTGATCAGTAAGCTTTCTTCGGGTTTACCCGCCGTCAACAACGGCTCGTCGCCTTCATGGGTGGTAATTGCTTCCACGGTATGCAACCGTAGGCTTCCTTTTCCTCTGTCCGCTCCGTGACACGACGAGCACTTTTCCATCAAAATCGGCGAAACGATACCATCGTATACCGTCGTCACATCTGGGGTAGATAGATCAAAACGGGTTTTCATTGGGTCGGGGTGCTCCAAAACCAAACGCAAACCGGCTGGTGCGTATTGCGTCACGAAACCTCGGCCGTGAGTCAGCTGCCCTCCCAGATCTCCCCCGACAACCAGTCCACCCAATACCGCAGCCCATGAAACCAACCGAACCATTCTGGTCTGAAAAATGCCACTTCCGGCTGTGGTGACTACCAACAAAAAGGCAGAGCTCCACACGATTCCGATGCCAAACCACTTGTGCAACGTGATCAGATCACTGGGGTATCCTCCCGTTTGCGATAACCAGGATCCGGCAAAAACAGCTTTAAGGCCTGCCCAGCAAGCTAAAAACAGCGAAATATGAACTAGGGAGTCCCATCGTTCTGATTTGGTGAACCGATTAACGACACTTCCCATAAATGCAACAATTACGAATACAATTGGAAAGTGAATCATCGCAGGATGAAGGCGCCCAAAAAAACGAAAAATGGAACTGGACCTTCCGCTGGGATCGATAAGAAAAGCGACCCCCACCAGAAGGATGGTGATAAGGACTAAATTCCAGCGGGAAAAACGTTGAGAAATCATGCGAAGAACACTGGTTTTACAGAATCAAAAAAAGCGTGTGGACCTACCGAGAAACGAGCCATCAAGCGAGTATCTCCCGAACCACTCGTCCACCAACATCGGTCAATCTAAAATCTCGACCCTGATACGGAAACGTGAGACGGGTATGGTCAAATCCCAATTGATGCAATATAGTGGCCTGCAAGTCGTGCACGTGAACCCGTCCGCTCACCGGTTCATACCCAATTTCGTCGGTTTCACCGTAAGAAAAGCCTCTTTTAACACCACCGCCAGCCATCCACATGGTAAACGCGTCACTGTGGTGATCTCGGCCGACAAACGGATTGTCTTGCCCCGATCGGTTTTCGAGCATCGGTGTTCGACCAAATTCGCCTCCCCAAACAATGAGCGTGTCCTCGAGCAATCCGCGTCGTTTCAAATCGACAATTAATGCGGTAATGGCTTGGTCCGTTTCTTTGCAACGGTCTTTGAATCCGTAGTTCAAGGCCTCTTCTTTGCCAGCACCATGAGCGTCCCAGCCCCAATGAAAAAGCTGAACAAATCGAACGCCTCGTTCTACGAGCCTGCGCGCTAACAAACAGTTATTTGCGAATGATATTTCACCGGGTGCCGTGCCATATTCTTCTTGGATATAGGCCGGCTCAGACGTGATGTCCATGGCTTCCGGGACCGACATCTGCATGCGGAAGGCCAATTCATATTGGGCGATGCGCGTCAGGATTTCAAGATCTTGCGTTTCCTCGTATTGCTGCCGATTAATTTTAGTAATGGCATCAATGCTCGCTTTTCTCATGTCCCGCGGCACGCCGTCTGGGTCAGAAAGAAACAGAACGGGATCGCCTTGGGAACGGCACTGAATACCCTGGAAAACGGTTGGCAGAAAGCCACTTCCATACACCGAAGAACCTGCATCAGGGCCGGCGGCACCCGACAACAAAACGACAAACCCAGGTAAATTCTCGTTTTCAGTTCCCAATCCATAAACCGCCCATGACCCCAAGGAAGGGCGGCCTAGCCTAGGATTACCGGTATACATCAATAACTGCGCAGGAGCGTGGTTAAATTCGTCCGTGTGCATCGCCTTTAGGAAAGAGATCTCGTCGGCAACCGTTCCCAAGTACGGTAAATGGTCTGATATCCAAGCGCCCGATTGACCATGCTGCTTAAACGTAGCCTGAGGCCCAAGCATTTTCGGCGCCCCCTGAATAAACGCAAATTTTCGGCCTTCCAAGAGCGAAGGGGGAGTGACCTGGCCATCAAGTTTAGCCAGTATGGGTTTGTAGTCAAACAGCTCCAATTGGGACGGAGCACCTGCCATGTGTAAGAAAATGACATGTTTGGCTGCGGGAGCAAAATGCGGCGGTCGCGGAGAAAGTGGGCCCCCTAGTAAGGACCCAAGGGGATTTGCTCCCAAAGCATATGAGGGCAGCCCAAGCGAAGCGAGGGCTGCACCACCTAATCCCGCTGAAAAGGACTTCAGAAAATGTCGCCGGGTATGCAAATGCGCCAATTTTAATTTGGCTTCGTCATATACGTTCATTCTTTTGTAAGGAATTCATCCAAGTTGAGGATGGTATTGGCGACAACAGGCAAGGAAGATGAACCAGCCAGGTCCACTAAAATTTGTAGGGTGTTTTGATCAGGGTCTCGAGCTAGGGCTTTTCTATAGCCGAACGTGACTTGTTCGGTAATTTCATCGCTTGCTTCACGCATTCCACTAGCCAATGCCTCGGCAGCTTCCCAATAGGCCGGATCGTTAAGCGTAACGAGGGCTTGCAAAGGCGTATTCGTCCGAACGCGCCGAGAAATGCATACTTCTCGGGATGGCGCATCAAACATAGCCATGGCCGGATACGGATTGGTTCGACGCCAATAGGTATACAGCGCCCTTCGATGTCGATCTTCTCCTTCGGATATCTTCCATTGCTGGCCATTGTAGGGGTTTTTCCAGATGCCGGGGGGCTGAGATGGCATTACGGACGGACCGTATTGCTTGGCAGAAAGGAGTCCACTTACGGCGAGTGTTTCATCGCGAAGTTGCTCGGCAGAAAGTCTGAATCGAGGCCCGCGCGACATCAATTGATTACGCGGATCCTTTTCCAGTTTCTGTTTGGTGGTTGCCGAGGATTGACGGTAAGTGGACGATAGCACGATTTCCTTTAAAATGGCTTTTTGACTCCAAGCGAGATCTTCGCTGAAATGAACCGCGAGCCAATCCAGCAATTCCGGATGGGTCGGTGGAATGCCGATGGTGCCGAAATCATCGCTCGATTCTACAATACCCAATCCAAATAACTGCTCCCAAAACCGATTAACCGTGACCCGCGCCGTGAGAGGATTTTCTGACGAAACAATCCATCGAGCAAAGGCCAACCGATCGGCGGGTGCGTCGGCCGGCAAGGAGGGAAGCATTTTTGGTACCGCGGGTGATACCACTTCTAGCGGCGTAAGAAAACTTCCCCGGTCCCTCAATCGAGTTTCACGTGCTCGAGACTCCGGGAGCTCACGCATAATGGGGGTTCGAATAGGAGCCAATTCCCCCAATTGCTTTTTGAGTTCGGACCGCTGCTGTTTGAAATCCTGAAAAGAACTTTCGGCATCTACTATGCGAGCTCGGATAAAGTAACGCTCATAAGGACTTCTCGATGAGTCCGGTTTACTCGCAATGCGTCTAATTTCGTTTTTCGACGTGTTCAGAAGCTTGCCGACGTACTCGGGGTTTTCCAGTTCCGATTCCCAAGTAGCAAAAATGGCTTTGTTTTCAGCGGAATCGTATTCCCTTCGGGCGCCATCTTCCAGCGTTTCGAGTTCAGCCAATAATTGTTCGCCTTTTGCCTGATGAGCCGATTCAAACTCTAACAAAACCGGCTCTTCGTGGGCTTGGTCCCAATCGGCGGTATTATTGAATAGGGCGAACGAAGCGAAATAGTCTTCGTGGACGAACGGGTCGTATGGATGGCCGTGGCACTGAACGCACCGCATGGTAGTGCCTTGAAAGACCTCATAGGTGGTATTTACCCGATCCACAATCGATGCGAAACGATGCTCTTCATCGTCCGTGCCCCCTTCTTCATTCGTCATCGTATTGCGATTGAACGCGGTAGCAATCAGCTGACTTGTTGTTGGATTCGGAAGAAGGTCTCCAGCTAATTGTTCAATAGAAAATTGATCAAATGGAAGGTCGTTGTTGAAGGCATCAATGAGCCAGTCACGGTACCTCCAAATGGAGCGTTCTCTATCGGCTTCATACCCTTTGGAGTCGGCATACCGGGACAGGTCTAGCCACAGCGCGGCCCAGCGTTCTCCGAATGATGGTGAAGCCAAGAGTTCATCGACCAACTTTTCGTAATCGCCTGTCGCGCATAGCGTTTCGGCTTGTTCAAAGGTGGCCGGAAGACCGGTAAGGTCCAAACTTACGCGTCGTGCGAGGACCGAACACGATGCTTCATCGGCTGGCTCAAGTCCAGCGTCATTCAATTTTTCGAGCACAAAAGCATCGATCGGTGACTTAATCCAATTCGCTTCGAGGGAAGGGGAGGATTTGATGGGTTGCACGTATGCCCAATGCGTATCCCATTCGGCGCCTTGATTGATCCAGTTCCGAAACGCTTCAATCTCTTCCTCCGACAAGGCCGCTTCGTCTTTTGGCATTCGGTCCGAGGCATTCGCATGGCTGATCTTTTTGATGAGCTCGCTAGCGTCGGCATCGCCGGGAACGATGGCTGGAAGTCCAGATTCCCCACCCAACAACGCCAGTTCTCGGAATTGAAGGTTCAAATCCGCATTGGTTTTCACCCCGCCGTGGCAGGTGACACAGCGCGTATTGAGAATGGGGCGAATCTGCGTGTTAAAGTCGACTTTCGCAGGACCACAGCCCACTAAAACGGCCAAAAGGAGAACAATATGTGCCTTATGATTCATGCCCCTTAGAATCGGGTATCCGACCCTAGATAGTCAAGCGATCCGCACTACATTTCGACGAAAGAAAAAAATCCATATACTAGTTCCATTCTTAAAGAACTACCACGCCCATGAACCGTCGATCTTTCACGAAAACAGGTCTTACCGCCTCACTTGGAGCAACCTTTATGCCTCGTGCTTTCCATATTATTTCGAAATCACCCTCCAGTGGCGCCATTATCGGACATGGCGATTTTCAATTTCAGGTAGATCAAGCCTGGGGAAACCTCGACCCATCCACTACACCAGTAAAGAATTGCCACGAAATGGTGCAGGATCGAATGGGAAGGCTCATTATGATCACGGATGAGACCAAGAACAATATCATTATTTACGATAAAAGCGGTAAATACTTGGGCAGTTGGGGGAGTTCATTCCCGGACGGACACGGTCTAACTATTTCGGACGAAGGCGACGACGAATACCTGTGGATTTGCGATAATGGATTTGGTGGCAATCCTCAGGTCGTAAAAACAACCTTGGACGGGCGCGAAGTAATGAGGCTACCCCATCCGAAAGAAATTGGCGAATATGCTGAAGGCGACAACTTTTACCCCACCGAAACAGCCGTTGCGCCCAATGGTGATGTGTATGTGGCGGATGGATACGGGAGCCAATGGATCTTACGCTTCAGCAAAGAGGGTCATTTTTTAGGCAAATTTGGAGGAAGGGGAGACGGCGACGCTCAGTTTTCTACCGCACATGGAATTACCGTAGATCAGCGCGGGCCAGGAGAAAACACCCTTTTGGTTACTTCTAGGGCACACAACGCCTTTAAACGATTCTCCATGACCGGCGAATATTTAGAAACATTGTTTTTGCCGGGTGCATTCGTGTGTCGCCCCGTAATTGACGACGACACATTGTATGCCGGTGTTTGTTGGTCCAGGTTGAAGTATTTGAACCAGACCCCAAACTCCGGTTTTGTGACCATTTTGGACAAGAACAATAAGGTGGTCAGCAATCCTGGAGGTACCGCGCCCAAATATGTTGACGGCGAACTGCAACTGATGCTTCAACAGGAAAAAATATTCCACCATTGCCATGACGTGTGTGTTGACGAAGATAAAAACGTTTACGTGTGCCAATGGAACGCTGAACAATCGTATCCCATTCGATTGGTTCGGATTTGACGGCCTTTAGACCTTCTGATTAAGCATGCTATCAAAGCGAGATTTTCGGATCGCCATCGTTGTGTTCGTTGCTGCGGGCATCTATTTCGGCTTAGCTGGACGCGGTTCTCTGCCTTACGAAGACGGGGATCAACCGATGGAAGTGCTTCCAAACGAAGGAAGTGAATCGAACTCATTTCCGGATTCAATGGACGATTATGCGGGTCCCGTGTTTGGCTATTTCGTTATGGGACCAGAGGTCAAGACCTTTGTTGAATGCGGGTCTTTAGAAAGCACCGCTTTGTGGGTAGACGACCAAACCGACAGCATTCAGCCTTTGTATTTGGAGTCAGCCACTTCGGCCGATGAGTACGAACCTGTGTTTGGATCGGTCATCATGCGCCAAGAAACGCGGAAAAACGAAGGCTTTGGAGCCGACTATGACCAGACGGGAGTTGTTACCGGGATCAATTACTGGCCCAATGAAGGATTTGGATGCGATTATCCGTGGGATACCTTTTCTATGCGTGCCTTTGGAAACGAGCCATTTTGGATGATGGAAATTTCGAACGCAACCCTCATTCTGTCCCGTCCGGACGGTCCCAAACAATCCTGGTTGATGAACATGAATGAATCCCCATTCACCAGCGTGGACCAAGAAGTTCGACTCGAAGTCACCGAAAAAACCTGCCAAGACTCCATGAGCGGCAACCGATTTGGCTTGGCCATAACCCTGTCGTACGGAGACAGCCGATTGAAAGGCTGCGGCATGAAAGGGACTGGGACTTAGGCATAACATAAAACAGGTGGGGCCTTCTTTCGAAGGCCCCACCTGATCGCGCTGTTTGTGCGAGCGCTATCCTCTGCCCAAGGATTTTAGTTTGGTTGGCTGGGCTTGGAGCCCGTATCTGCTTAGTTGTTCGTAATCGTGTAGGTGATCGTGCGAACTACGGTGTCAGGAGTCGCGTCGACAGTCGCAACAGCTTCGTAGTTCAGCGCTAGACCAGATTCGTTGACCGAAGTGATGCTCGATACTAAGTCGCTGCTTTTGCCAGAAAGCTGCACTTTACCAGCTGATTTCGCTTTAGAAGGAGCAGCCATCGTAGCGAACAAAGACAATCCTTTTGGCATTTCGCGGTCTAGCTGAGCAGATATTTTCTGGTTTTTGCCGTTCGTTGTTACTGCGTAGGTTGCTGCAGCGGTCGCGGCGTCAGGAGCCTGTCCGGCTGTAGCTGAAGCGATGGTCATGTTGATGTTTCCTTGAACAGCGATTACGGAGATTTCAGCGACGTTGATAGCAACTTGTTGGCTCGATTTGTTGCTCTGTGCTAGTGTTGTTGAAGCGAAAGCGAAAGTGATAAGAGTGAAGGCGAAGAAGTTTTTCATTGTAGTGTCTCAGGTAGAGGTTAGTAACGTTTTGTTGTTGCCTACTCTATTGCAAGGCACATGCCAACCCTCCCAACCGAGAGTAAAACCCTCAAAATGGCCTAAAAACGCCTGTTATCCCACTGTGCCAGCCAAAGAAGTGTTTCGACAGCGAAACACAACAGCCTCGATAGCACTCCATTAGACACTTAGCAACGGGCTGAAAGGAATGGATGAGGGGCCATGAGGATGGTTAAAATGAAACGTTCTCATCAGGCAGGCACTGGATCACCGGGAATGGATGGGGGTGATGAGGACATTGTGAAACGAAAGTTTCGCCCGTCCGAATTGCCCCCTCCATTCCCAATTGATATCTAGTTCCGCGAACTGACTGAAACGAGAACACTATCCGACAGCGAGTCGTATACTTAACCTTAATCGCTGCCGCAAATCTTACAAAGACCGTACTCTCCTATGCCAGAAGATTCTACACCATCTCCCTTAAAAAAAGAGCTGGGTCTATTTGATGTTTTTACGTTGGCTACTGGTGCCACGCTGAGCTTTGGCTTCTTTCTGCTACCTGGGATAGCTGCCTCCACCGCGGGAGCCGGTTTGCCATTCGCCTACATCATCGCTGCATTGTTTTTACTTCCCGGCTTGTTAGCAAAAGCGGAGCTAGCCACAGCCATGCCGCGATCCGGAGGATTATACTTTTTCCTTGATCGCTCTATGGGTCCTTTATGGGGGACTATGTCGGGTTTTGGTACCTGGTTTTCTTTGATTCTAAAGACAGCCTTTGCCTTAATCGGTGTTGGCGCGTATTTGGGGATGTTTTTCCCCAACATTCCGTTGGAACCGGTGGCTGCAGGATTGGCGATCCTATTTGGGATTCTAAATCTCTTTGGTGCAAAAAAATCGGGTACGGCCCAAGCGTATTTGGTGGTGGGGCTAATGGTGCTCATTGCCTGGTTTTGCGGCTTGGGTGTCATAAACATGGACACACGCCATTTCGCCGATCTCATGATGACTCCTTCGGGGTCACTAATTTCCACCGCTGGCTTTGTTGTAGTCAGCTATATGGGGCTAACGAAGGTCGCAAGTGTTGCCGGAGAAGTGAAAAACCCTGAGAGGAATTTACCCCTAGGCATGTTGCTGGCTTATTTAACGACCGTTATAGTTTATGTAGTCGGAAGTTTTGTGCTCCTTGGAGTAGTCGGGGCCGACGTTTTAGGTGCGAATGGCGGAGATCTCACGCCGGTCGCAACTGTCGCTGATGTCCTGATTGGGAGAACGGGTGCCATCATCATGTCAATTGCCGCTGTTTTGGGTGTCTTTTCGGTAGCGAATGCCGGAGTTCTGAGTGCATCTCGTTATCCAATGGCGATGGGAAAAGACCGGCTTTTGCCTGAGTTTTTCGGGAAATTGTCCAAAAAAACGGGGTCTCCCACCAATTCAGTGATTTTGACCGTTGCGGTTATCGTGATTTTTGTGACCGTCTTGAACCCGATGAAAATTGCTAAATTGGCGTCGGCCTTTCAGCTTTTGATGTTCGCGATGAGCACAACCGCTGTGATTGTCATGCGCGAGGCTCGTTTAGACTCGTACGATCCCGGTTTCAAAAGTCCATTTTATCCGTGGCTGCAAATTATTGGCACCATTGGGGCATTGTGGCTCATTTTTCAAATGGGGTTCCTAGCGATTTCGTTTACCGCAGGTCTCCTTTGGTTTGGCGCTCTTTGGTATCGGTATTACGCATCCAAAAGAGTCGAACGGAGTGGAGCTATCTTCAATATTTTTGAGCGCTTAGGCCGAAGCAGCTCAGACGGCCTTGACCGTGAGTTGCGCACCATTTTGAAAGAAAAAGGCCTGCGAGACGACGATCCGTTTGATGAAATAGTGGCTCGTAGTTTTGTGCTTGACCTGGAAGGGGAAGTCTCTTTCGAAGACGTGGTGGTTCAAGCCGCTTCCTTAATGGCCGGTCGATTGCCCCTGACTTCGCACAACATCGCGAGGAAATTCCTAGAAGGCACCCGAGTAGGCGCGACGCCTGTTACCAAAGGAGTGGCTTTGCCTCATTTGAGCCTGGAAGGCATTGAGAATCCTGAAATGGTGATTGTACGAGCGCTTGGTGGCATTACGCTGGCTGCTCCAGACATGGAATTAAACCTCGATAATCCATCGTCAACGGTTCAGGCCATTTTCTTTTTAATTAGTCCGAAAGAAAATCCAGGACAACATTTACGCATTTTGGCTCAAATAGCGCGTCGAATCGATCAAATGGAGTTTAGAATCGATTGGGAGGGTGCCCAATCAGAAGCTGAATTGAAAGAGGTGTTGTTGAAAGAAGAGCACTTCTTGTATTTAAATCTTCGACCAGATACCCCAGCGGGCGAATTGATCGGGAAGTCGCTTAAAGAAATACACCTGCCCGGCGGAAATCTTATCCCAGTAATTCGCCGCGACCATCAGAACATTATTCCCATGGGGGATACGGTGTTAAAGGTAGGAGATCGCTTAACTATTCTCGGCGACCCGGCGTTTTTAAAACAAACAAGGGATAAATATAGCAGCGTAAAGCTAAGCTAGAACGTCTTTTACCACCGTGCCGGCAACGTCGGTTAATCGGAATCGCCTTCCTTGGCTTTGGAACGTGAGGCGTTCGTGGTCAAATCCGAGCAGGTGCAATAGCGTAGCTTGGAAATCGTGAACATGGACCGGATTTCGAGCAATATTGTACCCGAAATCGTCGGTTTCACCATAGGTTATGCCCGGCTTAACCCCGCCACCCGCCATCCAAATGGAAAAACATCGCGGGTGATGATCCCGGCCGTAGTTGTCGGCAGAAAGCTTGCCCTGGGAATAGCTGGTTCTTCCAAACTCTCCGCCCCAAATAACGAGTGTATCATCGAGCAATCCGCGTCGCTTCAAATCTTTTATGAGCGCCGCCGAGGGCTGATCGGTGTCTTTAGCCATGATGGAAATATCGTTTGGAAGATTTCCGTGTTGGTCCCAACCTTGGTTGTACAACTGGATAAACCGAACATCTCGCTCAGCCAAACGGCGTGCTAACAAGCAATTTGCTGCGTACGTACCGGGAATGCGTGATTTTGGACCGTACAATTCAAACACTTCATCGGGCTCATCCGACAGATCCATCGCCTCTGGAACAGACGTTTGCATCCGATAAGCCATCTCGTATTGGGCGATGCGAGAATCGATTTCCGGATCGATAACCCGTTGGTGCTCTTGAATATGCAGTTCTTTTAACGCATCCAACATGTTCCGTCGACCCTCGCGCGAAAGGCCGTCTGGATCGTTTAGATAGAGCACGGGGTCGGCGCCACTACGAAACTGCACGCCCTGATGAAGGGAAGGAAGAAACCCATTTCCCCATAGGCGCGAGTACAAGGGTTGATCGCCCTCGCGGGTGCGCGAGAGCAGCACGGTGAACGTCGGAAGATTGTCGTTCATCGATCCCAGTCCGTAGCTCATCCAAGACCCAAAAGAAGGTCGGCCGGTCTGTTGAGAACCCGTTTGAAAGAACGTAATGGCAGGATCGTGATTGATCGCTTCGGTGTGCATGGACCGAATCACGCAAATCTCGTCGGCAATGCTTGCTGTGTGAGGGATTAGGTCTGAAAACCATCCTCCATTTTTGCCAAATTGGCTAAATTTAAACTGTGAACCGGCCATGGGAAGCGATTTCTGATTGGCCGACATGCCGGTTAATCGCTGACCGCCACGAACGGAATCGGGCAGCTCCTGCCCGTTCAGCTCCTGTAACGTGGGTTTGTAATCCAGGAGCTCTAAGTGGGAGGGCCCCCCGCTCTGGAATAGATAAATAACCCGTTTTGCTTTGGGTAGAAAATGAGGGCCGTCGGTCAATAAACCGGATCCACCCAAACCGGGCATCCCGCCACTTGGCTTGGTGGGCTTCCCAAAGGCGTCGAGCAAAGACCCAGGACTGAGCATGGAGGCCAGCGCAGCCGTACCGATGCCCAAACTGGCCTTCGATAAGAAGTGTCTGCGAGAACAATGGAATTTCAGGTCGTCAAATTCGCTCATGGCCTACCTTAAAACTTGCGTTGCGTCGAAGTTCATTATCGTACTCGCTACCGTCGTAAATGCGGCTACTTCCCGCGCATTCAAACCAGCATGGACTTTGAATTCACCCACACTCGCTAATTTTGCCGATGCACTGGCATCGTTCGCGAAGCGTTTTCGTTCTTGAGCCAGAAGTCGTTCAAGGACTTCCACATTTTCTGCGCTGGGCTCTCGACCGGTCAACGTCCGGAATCCAAATCGAATGCGAGCATCCTCTGAGGCGCCGCCTTCAAGAATCATTCGTTCACCCAAAATTCTGGCCGCTTCTACAAATTGTGGATCGTTCATCAGGACCAAAGCCTGTAAGGGCGTTGCTGTACTTTGACGCTTAATCGTACACAAATTGCGTTCTGAAGTGTCAAAGTTCATCATGGCCGGCGGAGGAGTGGTACGTTTCCAAACGGTATACATGCTCCTTCTGTACAATTTATCGCCGGTGTCTTGGATATATTTTGTACCGTTTCTCGTGGCTTGTTCTTCCCACAAACCAGCTGGTTGATATGGCTTTACGGGCGGTCCTCCTTGTGTTCGCACCAATAAACCACTGGTGGCCAACGCATTATCGCGCATCATTTCGGCAGACAACCTTCTGCTCGGTCCTCGGGCGTACAACTGATTTTGAGGATCACGCTCCAATAGTTCGGGGGACGACGTGGAGCTCTGTCTATACGTGGCCGACAATACAAACCGTTTTAACATCGCTTTGGTGTCCCAGCCCGAATTCCGATATTGAACCGCTAAATAGTCCAGCAATTCGGGATGCGTAGGAACCGTGCCTTGCGAGCCGAAATTGTCACTCGATTCTACAATACCCTTGCCAAACACTTGCTGCCACAACCGGTTAACCGCTACTCTTGCCGTGAGTGGATTGGCTTCGTCAAATAGCCACTGCGCCAGTCCCAACCTGTTTTTCGGCAGGGAATCCGGAAATGGAAGAATAGCACGTGGTGTACCCGCCATTACGGAATCCGTTGGCTGATCGTATTGTCCGCGGTATAAAACGTGTGTCGCTCGCCTGGTGGGAATTTCGTTCATGACCATCACTTCAGGAGCATGGGTCAAAATCAGATTTTCTTCCCGACGCAATCGAGTCGCTTCGGTCCGTTTTTTTCCATAAACATCCGATTTAGCGGTCACATAGTAGTTTCGTAGTTCCTTGCCGGTCGCAGCAGCACCTGCTAAGTTCTCAACTTCAGGAAGCGATAAAGCTCTCGAAAACACTTTGAGATCATCGACTGTCACCCCATCGAGTATTTTTTGATTGTTATCGGAATATCCCAATCGCAAATCCCCATTGCCGGCCCAATTCGTTGAATCGCCGGTAACGGGATTAATGGTGACCGTCATGCTCTTTTTGAGGTTGTCCGCCAACACCGTCGACGCCATGCGCACGCCATCCACGTATAAATGGACGCCTTTTGCTGAACTCGACCCGTCGTACGTCATGACCAAATGATGCCAAGCTCCCGACGTGACAGCATCTTTCGTTTGAATCGAAATTTCGTTGGATGGCCCTACGTGAACCAGTCGTGCGGTAAACGTATGGTCTGGATTCAGAAACGCATGATACCCTCTGTCGCCGTCGAACAAACCGCTGGTTTTAGCAATTAATGGCCCCCACGTGTCAGGATCTTCGATTTTAAACCACAAGCCTATGCTGAATGCATCCATTCGGTCATAGTGATGGCGTTTGCCCCCCATATCTAAAAAGCCGTCTCCAACTAACGTCATGGCTTTTCCAGGTGTAACGCTCGGCCCTACTTCGCCGTTTGGTCCAACAGCGCCCTCGACCACAAGGGGCAACCGATCTTTGTCGCCCCAGAAATAACCAGCACTATCGGGCTGAACAAGGTCCTTCAAACTTAAAAGGTTGTCTTTTTCGACCAGGTCTTCGATGGGGTAATGCGCCACCAGCCCTTCAATGTCCGTAATTAGATCGGACGAATGGAGCGTCGCCCAATCTTTATACTCCTTGTCGTACAATGAGTTAGAGGGGTCTAGTTCTTTTTCTAAAACGGCTAACTTCGATTTAATGGCCGCTAGTTTAGTGTCGTCGACGCCCGAAGTCAGAATAACAGTAGGGCTGGCTTCTCCCGCATAAGGGATGTTTCCAATCTCGTTGACCTGGTTAAAAAAGTCGAACAACTGATAATATTCGTTTTGGGAAACCGGATCGTAGCGGTGGTCATGGCACCGTGCGCACTCGGTGGTAACCCCTAAAAATGCTTTTCCAAACGTGTTTACTCGATCCGCGACATATTCCACCCGGTACTCTTCGAGAACAATGCCACCTTCTTGGCTCTGCAAATGGTTTCGATTGAAGCCCGTCGCTAGAATCTGGTCGCGGGTAGGATTTTCGTACAGATCACCAGCCAATTGGTCGCTTACAAACGTGTTGTATGGCATGTTGGCGTTGAACGAGCGCACTACCCAATCTCGCCAGGGCCACATGTTGCGCCACCCATCGTCTTGATAGCCGTGACTGTCGGCATATCGAGCTAGGTCGAGCCAATCGACAGCCATACGTTCGCCGTAGGTTTCAGATGCCAAAAGCCGATCCACGACATTATCAAAGGCTTGAGGGGATCCGTCGGCCAAAAAGGCATCGATTTCCTGTATCGTGGGCGGTAATCCCGTTAAATCAAATGAAACGCGGCGTAACCATATTTCCTTTTCCGCTTCATCGGACGGGGCAAGTCCGGCTTTTTCTATTTTGGACAACACAAAGGTGTCCAATTCATCTCGTACCCATTCTTCTTTTTTTACGGAAGGAATGCGAGGGCTTTTGGGTGCGGTAAACGACCAATGTGGTTCATACGTACCGCCTTGTTCGATCCATCGAAGCAAGATGGCTTTTTCTTGAGCCGTTAACGTAAGGTTAGACTCGGGTGGGGGCATCATGAGGGTTTCTTCCGTAGAAAGAATGCGATGTGCCATTTCGCTTCTCCCTAAACTTCCTCCAACTACCGCCCGACTGCGTTTGCTTTCAGTTAGTTTCGTGCGGATACCCTCGGGGGTGTCAAATCGGAGATTGGTTACCCTTCCTTCTGAATCCGGGCCGTGACAGGCATAACACCTATCGGATAAAATCGGTTTGACATGAATGCTAAAGCTAATTTCATCCGGAATCTCGCTTTCGGCCAGCCGAACGTCCTCTGGGATCTCTACAGAACAAGCCGCTAAGAAAAGGCAGCAAACCAGGCCATATTTCCATTCAAATCGCACTAAAAACGTGCTCCTCGAATCCAGGTATCGGAACGGGCCCACGATTTTTCAAAATCAGCGCGTATGGCGGCATCCGATTTTCCTTGGCCTTCAAGCGCCTGAAGAAGCCCAAATAACGACCACCCATTGTGCGGGTGACTCAATAATTCGTCGCGGAAAACCTGTTCTGCTTGTGCAAAGTCGGAGCGTTCAATCAACAATGCACCGAGCCAATGACGTGCAGCAAAGGGCATTGGTTCGGGTTCGTCGTAGTCCAACTGATCTTCGGCCGCAACGGCTAATTTAAATAAGGCCTCGGCGGCATCGAGCTGTCCTGCACTTCGTTCAATTTCGCCTAAAAGTACGTTCCCTAATGTGCCGAGGAGGTTTTTAGCCGAATGGCCGCGAAACGACGCTTTGGATGAATCGGCCGCTTGTAAAACCCTTAGGCCGTACACGCGAGCGAAATCAGGGTCTCCTTTTCGCAAAGCTCGATATCCTTTCGCGAAGTCCCACATACCGCCATACACTCCGTGATCAGGACGAGCAGAAAGTTGATCTATTTCCTCAAATCGGCCAAAGCGAACCAAGGTTAGGGCCGTGTAGAAATTGTTGCCGGTGAGTTTTTCATAATCGCGCCCCGCTTGGACCGCAATCGCTCCTTGGCCATCCATGGATGCCGCAAAGAGTAGCATATGGAGGTTGTGGGAGGGATAAATAGCAAACCCTTCGTTAACAGCGGCTTTTTGGTCGGAATGCCAAGCTTGAATGTTTCCCCGAACCGCATCACCCCATCGTCCAATCTGATTGAACGTATGAGACGGCATGTGATTGATGTGACTGGCACCAGGGATCGCATCTCCCAAAAACTCAGCGCAGGCCTCTGCTAATTCGGGATGCTGCGTAGACTCGGTCGCGTGAATGTACAAATGGCATGCCCCAGGATGCCGGATATCTTTAGCCAATACCTGTTCTAACACCTGGTGCAAGCGCATCACGTCGGGATCTTTTACATCTCTTGTTCCGCGTCTCGCTTCCAACAAGAATAGAGCTTCGCCATACAACGTTACCGCGTCCAAATCATCAGGGAATAATGTCGCAACGCCAGCCATGGCTTCCGCATATGCAGAGTCTTGCGTTGCACGGTTATCCGCTTTAAAGTCTGCCACATAGCGGTGGGACATCGCCTCAATCAACGCTTGTTCGACTTCATTCCCATTGGGAGCCAGTGCAATCGCTTTTTGAATGGCGGCATAGGCCCGAGGCGCTTCGTCTGGCGTCATGGGGCCGTTCAAATACGATCCCCACGCCCAAGCTTCGCCCCAGTGACAAATGGCGCACATCGTATCGGCTTTTTGTGCTTCCCTAAACGACCTCGCGGCATCCACCTTGGTGAACGCGTACATCATTTGGATCCCTTGGTTGAAATAGGTCTGCGCCCGATCGTTCTCAGTAGAAATAGTTCGCGTGAACGGTCCTAATGCTTTGGAAAACAGAGGAAAGGGTTCGTTAAAACCGTCCGGATACGAGACGTCTTGTGCTACAGAAGTCGAAGCGGTCGACATCCACAGAAATGCCGCCGCGAGAAAAAGATAAAATCGCACAGGGTACCTACATAATGAAGTTGAATCATCCTCATTATACTAAATCATACATCATAGCGCATCACCTGAATAAGTCTAGATTTTAATTTAGACCAGGCTACCTGGATGCACGTAAGCAAGGAAGATCTATCTACCGAGAAAAGCCTCCAAAAGAACCGCAATACACGGCGCCGAAACCGTTCAAAACGCCTTTTACTTCTTCGGATGGCTCTCCATAAACATGGATGCGTGTTGGGCTACAACAGGCCAAAAACCGCTCCATATAGTGCGCCCCAAAATTACCAAGATGAGTTAGGGCAGCCGCTGAATCTTGTTATCGTTCATAAAGATGAAGTTCGCCACCGTCTCCGCTTACAAACCACTCGTAAATTTGCGCGCCCGGTTCATTTGCTTTAGTCGCCGGGACCATCTCTTTCATGAGTTGTTTTAAATCGTCGGATTTACCTGGGTTAACGTTGGTAACAAGGACCCAAGAAACGGATGTAGACATGGCAATTCTCCAATAAGATGATTGATCGAGCTGTCAATTAACTAAAAGCCCAATCCAATACCAAACTTATGCCCATAACGCTAAAGCACGTTATTTAATGGGGATATCGAAGTACGTATCGGGATACGGTTCATCCTTTAACGTGAAGTGCCACCATTCATTCACATAATTTGTAAAACCTGCTTCTTCCATTATCGCTAGCAAGGTGTTTCGATTTACGCGCGCCATCCCAGTAATTTCAGGATTCATGGTGTTTGATAACTCGTCGAAATAGTCGAAAGGCGTTCCCATGTCAATCGGGATGCCGTCCTCCATGAGGGTTAAATCGACGGTGCTACCCCTGCTATGTCCGGATTTGGCTGAAATATATCCGCGGTCGAACAATTCTTCCTTCGGGACTTCGGGGTAGTAAACGGCTTTATTTAGCGAATCACTTAGGTCTGCGCCCCATTCAACAAAATGGTCTACAGCACTTTGTGGACGGTATCCGTCGTACACGAGAATGCCAAATCCCATTTTCACGGCTTTGTTCTGCGCGCGCTTCAGCGCTTCTGCTGCCTCTTTGGTAAGCCACACTTCGGAGACTTCGTAGGATCGGATGGGCCGACCCATAAAGTTATCGGATCCGGCATATTTGGGATCTTGCTCAATGGATGGATCAATATCCGCCAACCGTACCAATGGAGAAGAGGACATACACGATACCGAAATTAGAGACAGAAGGAGCCAGGCACAGGATGCGTATTTACGAAGATGCATGGTGGGAAGCCTGCTGATAGCGGTGAATGAGGTCCAACGTTTCTTGTCGTTGTGCTTTCACCAACAGAATAATCATATCTCCGGGCTCTGCCAATTCAAAAGCGGCCGCCGCGGCATCCAGTTCGCTATCAAACACGTCGGCTGAGCGCCCAAGTCGTTTCATTTCGTCGGCCATGATTTTAGGCACGCCCCCTTTGCCCAATTCGCGTTCATATCCCACGCAATCCGCCAATAATATGACGTCAATGCCCTCTTTCACCGTTTCAGCTACCATTTGGCGTATTTCGCGATCGGTTCGATCGCCTGCGGTGCTTAGCGTGATGATGCGCCTAGAGGAGGTGAGTCGAGCGGTAGTGTCTAAAATGGCTTTCAGGCCGTGCACGTTGTGGGCGTAGTCCAGCAAAACGGTATGGGATCCCGCTTGGAAATAATTGCTCCGACCCGGATTGGTGTCAGGCGTACTTTCAAATCGTTCTAAACCCTGTTGAATCGCTTTGGCAGACAATTTCAGGGCGAATGCAGCAGCCACTACCGATAAGCAATTCGACACATTGTACCGGGCCTTTCCTCCTAGCGTGATGGGAATGGCGTCCAGTGGTAGATCAAATAATCGAGTTGCCCCACGCTGAAATACGATCGACCCGGATTCCACAAAACAAGCTGTTCCGCCTTTTTGCAGGTGATTTTGGATGGTGGGACTATCAGAATCGAGAGAAAACCAACAAATTGCAGAGGCTTCTGCAGTTTTCCCAGCCTGTAATAAGTTTGCATCGTCGGCGTTGAGCACCAGGACGCCGTTTTTCTCTACCAACTGCGCTACAATTAGCTTGGCCTCAGCTAACTCTTCGACGGAATCAATCCCATATTGTCCCATGTGATCTTCCGCCACATTGGTAATCACCGCCACATTGGCTTGCGAAGGGCCCGCTCCGCGCC
>JAURGV010000079.1 GCA_030833605.1 Rhodothermales bacterium | reverse complement strand
CCAAAGAAAAAGGCGAAGTTGCTGGTAGTACGCGCAAGCTGTACCGCCAGAAAGGAACGGGTGGAGCCCGTGCCGGTAGTGCCAAAAGCCCAACTCGCCGTAGCGGTGGTACCATTTTCGGTCCACGTCCACGTAATTATTCGTTCAAAGTAAATCGTAAAACGCAGCTAGTAGCTCGTCGTAGCGCGATTGCCTACAAAACGAAAGACGAAGCCATTCGAGTCGTAGAGAATTTCTCTTACGATGCTCCTAGCACCAGCAGCCTGAAAGGATTGTTGAGCTCGCTGGAATTGAATGGGAAAAGCGTACTGTTGTTGACCGCTGCTCATGAAGCATCGGTTTACCGCTCAGGACGCAACGTTCCTAAGTTAACGGTTCGAAATGCATCCGAAGCATCTACATTGGACTTCATGAAAGCCCAAGTAGTTATTCTTCAAGAAGGTGCAGTCGAATCATTGTCCAGCCAGCTTGGCGCTGCAAAGGAATAAAACCAATACAGAAACCCTGTCTGGAGCACAGCAATGAGCAACAATATTCTGGTACGTCCCCTGGTAACTGAAAAGCTAACCGAACTCATGGAGAACGGACACTTTTCATTTGAAGTCCAGCAGTGTGCCAATAAGATCGAGATCCGGAAAGCCATTGAACAACGGTACCCCGGTGTCAAGATCAAAGAAGTAAGAACAATGATTGTTCGAGGAAAACGACGGTCACAAATGACCAAGCGCGGTCGCGTTGAAGGGAGACGGGCTTCTCTAAAGAAAGCCATTGTCACCTTGATGCCCGACAGTCAACAAATCGATTTCTTTGAGGAAGTGTAAGGGGTTAATAACCCTGCATTTACGACCACAGTATTATGGCGATCAAAAAATTAAAACCAAACACACCGGGACAACGATTCCGCTCAGTATCTGGATTTGAGACTATCACGAAGTCAGAGCCTGAAAAGAGTTTGTTAGCTCCGCTTATGAACAAAGCGGGACGTAACAACACCGGTAGAATCATGGTTCGGCACCAAGGCGGCGGTCACAAGCGCCGGTACCGTATCATCGATTTCAAACGCAACAAAATTGGCATTCCAGCCAAAGTTGCGAGCATTGAATACGATCCAAACCGGACTGCACGTATTGCACTTCTAGTGTATGCAGACGGCGAAAAACGTTATATCATCGCTCCTAACGAGATTAAAGTTGGGCAGACGTTGCAAAACGGAGTCGGTTCACCACCAGAAGCAGGAAACTGCATGCCGTTGGCGAATATCCCCGTTGGATCGTTGGTTCATGCTATCGAAATGAAGCCGGGTAAAGGCGCTCAGTTGGCTCGTTCAGCTGGTACTTATGCTCAGCTCACCGCTCGCGAAGGCAAGTACGCAATTTTGCGTATGCCGTCAAGCGAGACTCGTATGGTTCCAGTTGAATGTTTTGCCACTATCGGTACGACATCAAATGCGGATCATATGAACATCCAAATCGGGAAAGCCGGCCGTAAACGCTGGATGGGCATTCGTCCAAAAACCCGTGGAGTGGCTATGAACCCTGTCGATCACCCAATGGGTGGTGGAGAAGGTAAAGCCTCCGGTGGACATCCTCAGTCTCCAACCGGGGTACCGGCGAAAGGCTACAAGACACGCAAAAAGAAAAATCAGTCCGACAAGTACATTGTACGCGGTCGCAAGAAGTAGATAAGTATGGCTCGGTCACTTAAAAAAGGCCCTTTCATTCATCACAAGCTCCTAAAAAAGGTGGATGAGCTCAACGGTTCCGGCAAGAAAAAGGTTGTTAAAACCTGGAGCCGGGCATCGATGATCACCCCTGAGTTTGTGGGACACACGTTTGCCGTGCATAACGGAAAACAGTTCGTGCCCGTATACATCACGGAGAACATGGTGGGTCACCGTTTAGGGGAATTTTCTCCTACTCGCGTCTACCGTGGACACGCTGGTACTACAAAGGATAGAAGAGGCCGGTAAAAATCATTTTAGTTTTTGAGCAGTCTAGGCTGCTTAACGACACAAAAAAAGTTTTCCACCAGGATATAGATCATGGAAGCAAGAGCTGTTCGCAAACACATTAGAGGATCCGCACGCAAAATGCGTACGGTGGTCAATGTAGTACGTGGCAAAAAAGTGCCCGAGGCGTTAAACACCTTAAATTTTTTACCGCAAGCAGTCACGAAAATCGTCAAGTTGACGGTCCTTTCAGCTGTTCACAACCTTATCGATCAGAATAAGGATGAACGGGTTGATGAGGAAGAACTGATTGTGAGCGAAATTCGTGTAGATGAAGGACCGGCGTTCAAACGCTTCCGTCCTGTATCTCGCGGTCGTGCGCATCCGATTTTGAAGCGGACCTGTCACTTGACAGTGGTCGTAACAAACCCGCATGCCGCGAAAGAAGCCAAAGTCGCCGTCGAAGTTGACGTCGATAACGCATAAGATTATCAGTATTTACCTGACAAAAGAGTAACCGTAATGGGTCAGAAAACGCATCCAATTGGCTTTCGTCTCGGCATTATCCGAGGATGGGACTCCAATTGGTACGCCGAAAAGGATTTTTCTCAGAAGCTGATGGAAGACGAAGAAATTCGTAAGTATCTATCAGCCCGATTAAAACGCGCTGGTCTCAGCCGCGTAGTGATCGAGCGTACTCCAAAGCGTGTAATTTTGACGCTTCATACCTCTCGTCCTGGTGTTATCATCGGTCGCGGCGGTACGGAAGTGGAAAAATTGCGTGAGGAGATCAAAAAGCTGACGAGCAAAGATATCCAGATCAACATCAACGAAATCAAACGTCCTGAATTGGATGCCAGTTTGGTTGCCCAAAACATCGCGCAGCAGATGGAAGGACGTGTTTCTTTCCGTCGTGCGATGAAACAAGCAATCACCGCATCAATGCGGATGGGCGCTGAAGGAGTTCGTATCAAGTTGAGTGGTCGTCTAGGCGGTGCAGAGATGGGCAGAACCGAACAGTACATGGAAGGCCGTGTGCCTTTGCACACTGTTCGTGCCGATATCGATTACGCAACCGGTACAGCATTTACCATCTATGGTACTACCGGCGTTAAAGTTTGGATCTATCGTGGAGAAATCCTCGGTCGCCCAGATTTAAGTCCTAACGTCCAGGCGCAGCGTCAGCAGATGCAGCAAATGGAGCCAGAACGGGGTCGTGGACGCCGTTCGCGTAGGGATGATCAACGCGGTGGACGTGGCCAAGGTGGTGGACGCGGTCAAGGTGGATCACAGGGCGGCAACCAAGATGGTGGTCGTGGAGAAGGCGGCAACAGACGTCGTTCAAATTAAAGTTTAAAGTTTCTATTGATGTCCGGTTTAAGCCGGGACCAACTGAAGAGGAAGCATCATGTTAATGCCAAAGCGCGTAAAGCGCCGCCGCACGCATAAAGGTCGGATAAAAGGTAACGCACAGCGCGGTACCCGTGTCGACTTTGGCGATTTCGGAATTAAAGCTGTTGAAACGGGTCGTATTACCAGCCGCCAGATTGAGGCAGCTCGTATTGCAATGACTCGTCACTTGAAACGTGCCGGTCAGGTATGGATTCGGATTTTTCCGGATAAATCGTACAGCAAAAAACCTGCCGAAACCCGCATGGGAAAAGGTAAAGGATCTCCGGAGTTTTGGGTAGCAGTGGTTCGGCCAGGAAGGATCATGTTTGAAGTAGGGGCTGGTATTGACTTTGCCCTTGCTACTGAAGCCATGAGCCGCGCCCAGCAGAAACTCCCTATCAAAACCAAGGTCGTAGTTCGACCTGACTATGCAGGTAAGTAGAAAGATGAAGGCAAAGGAAATACGCGAACTAGGCGTTGAAGAACTGGAAAAGCAGATTGCTTCCGAACGGGAGCAGATTTCGCATCTTCGTTTTCAACACGCAGTAGCGGATCTACCAAACCCTATGATTTTGCGCGACAAACGTAGGCTGGTAGCACAGTTAGAGACCATTTTGCGTCAAAAAACTGCTTAATTACACGTAAATAACTAAAAGGTAGTTGGTGAGGAACGGTTCACGGCTCACCAAGCCCCAAAGAGATATGGAAGAAAGAACAGCACGTAAAGAGAGAGTCGGTCTTGTTGTGAGCAACAAGATGGACAAAAGCATCACCGTTGCTATTGAGCGTCGAATGAAACACCCTATGTATGGGAAATATGTTAAAAAGACCTCGAAGCACATGGCACATGACGAAAACAATGATGCAGGCGAAGGCGACACGGTCCGCATCATGGAAACCCGTCCGCTCAGCAAAAACAAACGCTGGCGCCTGGTAGAAATCGTCGAACGGGCTAAATAATCGATTAAGTCGATTAAAGGCCAATTGTCCATCTGTTAGAGTCTGAATCGTTTCAGACGTCAATCGAGCAAAACAATGATCCAGCAAGAATCAAGATTAAAAGTTGCAGATAACAGCGGCGCGAAAGAAGTGCTCTGTATCCGTGTTTTGGGGGGAAGTAAGCGTCGTTACGCCGGTGTTGGCGATACGATTGTGGTTTCCGTTAAATCTGCAATCCCTGGCGGAAACGTCAAAAAAGGGGAAGTATCCAAAGCAGTAGTGGTTCGCACGAAGAAAGAATTTCGTCGTCCAGACGGTTCGTACATTCGTTTTGATGAAAACGCAGCCGTTCTTTTGAACGCGCAAGGTGAACCCAAAGGAACCCGTATTTTCGGCCCCGTTGCTCGTGAGCTTCGCGATAAACAGTTCATGCGAATTGTTTCTCTAGCTCCCGAAGTACTGTAAGAACCCATTTGAAGAGGTCAGCACGGTAACTCCGGGTTGGCACAGAAAGAGAAGCATTATGCCACGTACTACCAATAAGCAGAAGAAACTGCACATCCGTAAGGGTGACATGATTCGTGTTATCGCAGGAAACGACCGCGGCAAAGAGGGCAAAGTCCTCCGCGTTTATCCTGAGAAAGAACGCGTAATCGTGGAAGGCGTAAACGTTCGTGTTCGTCACACTCGTCCTAACCAGCTTTACCCACAGGGCGGTCGAATTCAGCAGGAAATGGCTATTCACGCTTCAAACGTGATGCCACTTGACGGAAACGGCGAACCAACGCGTATCGGACGCAAGAAAATTGAAGATGCAGAAACCGGGCGTTCGCGCTGGGTTCGTGTCGCAGCCACTACTGGCGAAGAATTAGATAGCTAGTCACAGACTTTTTAAGTCAAACGATTCCACTCCCGCAGTGAAAGAAACAGCAGCAAAGAAAAATAACGGTTACGTACCACGCTACAAGACACGATATCAGACCGAAATCGTGCCAGCGCTCATGAAAGAATTCGATTATTCGAATGTCATGCAGGTACCCCGCCTCGTAAAAATCAGCGTCAACAAAGGTGTAGGCGATGCCGCCACCAACAAGAAAATTGTGGATGACGCGGTTGAAGAAATTCGGACCATCACAGGACAACATCCTGTGATAAGAAAGGCTCGCAAAGCCGTTTCGAACTTTAAGCTTCGTCAGGGCATGCCAATTGGCGCTTCTGTAACGCTTAGAGGCGATACGATGTATGAGTTTTTGGACCGACTGATCACGTTGGCTCTTCCTCGAGTTCGCGACTTTAGGGGTATCCCTGATCGCAGCTTCGATGGTCGCGGCAACTACTCACTTGGAATCAAAGAACAAATCGTTTTTCCAGAAATTATTGTTGACCAGGTCAGCCTTATTTCAGGACTAGATTTGACCTTTGTTACCACAGCTCAAACGGACGAAGAAGCATTCGCATTGCTAAAAGCATTCGGAATGCCATTCATTCGCCGCGGCGGTGACGATCCATCATCAGAAACTGTCTAAGACAACAGAAAAATGGCTAAGAAAAGCTGGATAGCTAGAGAGGTTAAGCGCAAGCGCACCGTTGAAAAATACGCCGCTCGTCGTGCAGCCATGAAAGCAGCAGGAGACTGGGAAGGTCTGCAAAAGCTTCCACGCGATGCGAGCCCAACAAGGCTTCACAATCGCTGTCAACTATCGGGAAGATCCCGTGGTTATTTGCGGACATTTGGCGTAAGCCGTATCGCATTTCGCGATTTAGCACGCGCTGGACAGATTCCTGGAATCAGAAAATCAAGTTGGTAGGCCAAATCGGCTTACTTAATCGTTCACGTCACCAAGCGCCCATGATGGCGAACTGGTAGCAACACGAAATAATAGAATGAACGTAGTAGATCCTGTAGCAGACTATCTGACTCGTATCAGAAATGCGCAGAACGCAGCACACCGGCATGTAGATATTCCGGCGTCAAAACTTAAACGCGCTCTTACCGAAATCCTTTTGGATAAAGGGTATGTGCGTCGCTACATAAACGTAGAAGACGGCAAACAAGGCCTAATCCGTGTTTATTTGAAATATTCAAAAGACGGCCGCCCGGCCATTCGCTCTTTGAAACGTGCATCCAAACCAGGATTACGTTACTACTGTGGAGCGGATGATCTTCCCAGGGTACGCGGCGGTCTAGGTATCGCAGTCATTTCCACCTCTCGCGGTGTGATGACGGACAAAGAAGCTCGCGCCAATCATATTGGTGGCGAGGTATTGGCTTACTTGTACTAAGCCAATATTAATCAGACGAATTTCGAAAAGTATCGAGAATAGAAATGTCACGAGTGGGTAAATCGCCGATTCCGGTTTCACAAAAAGTTACGGTCAATATCGCATCAAACAATTTGGTGACGGTAAAAGGACCTAAAGGAGAGCAATCTCTTCAGGTCGACCCGGATATCTCTTTGAAACTAGAGGACGGTGAATTGGTGCTTACGCGCCCAACCGAGCAAAAACGTCACAAAGCCATGCATGGCTTGTACCGTTCCTTGTTGAATAACATGGTAACAGGCGTTCTAGACGGCTTTAAAAAAGAGTTGGAAGTAATCGGGGTAGGTTTCCGTGCGAATATGCAAGGAAACGTACTTGAGTTGGCCCTCGGCTTTTCTCACCCAATCTACTTTGTCCCGCCAGACGGAATTGATATCAGCGTTGATACCAAACGTGGTAAAAATACCTTCATCTTAGTTGAAGGCATTGACATCCAAATGGTTGGTCAGGTTGCTGCTAAAATCCGTTCGCTTCGTCCGCCAGAGCCTTACAAAGGCAAAGGTGTTCGTTATACGGATGAATTTGTTCGTCGTAAGGCCGGTAAAACTGCAGCTCGATAATCATTAATAGATGCATGACCGGAGGGTCGGTAATCTTCCGGAAATCAATAAGAATCATGGCACTGAATAAGCAAGAAAGAAGAGCACGTGTAAAAAAGGGCATCCGTAAAAAGGTATCCGGCACTGTTACACGTCCCCGCCTAACGGTATTCCGTTCAAGCCGTCACATCTACGCTCAGTTGATTGACGATTTGGCTGGAAAAACGTTGGCATCTGCCTCTAGCCACACCGATGGTGTTACTGGAGCAAGCCCAATCGCTGTAGGGAAGGCCGTAGGCCTCAAATTGGCAGAAAACGCGAAAGCTGAAGGCATTGATGCTGCGATCTTTGATCGTAACGGATATCGCTATCACGGACGTGTAAAAGCTCTTGCAGAAGGCGCCCGTGAAGGCGGCCTGCAATTTTAATCGTCTGCCGAAATTAAATCGAATTTATACGAATCATGGCCAAAGAAAGAACTCGTCAGCAACGTGACCGGACAGGAGACTCTCAGATCGAATGGATCGAGCGCTTGGTGTCGGTAAACCGCGTAGCCAAAGTGGTAAAAGGGGGACGTCGTTTCTCATTTAATGCGGTCGTCGTTGTCGGCGATGGAAAAGGCGGTGTTGGAGCCGGTCTTGGAAAAGCCAATGAAGTAGCAAATGCTATTTCAAAAGGCACCGAAGACGCGAAGAAAAACATCCAACGCGTTCCAATGAAAAGAGGAACCGTTCCACATCCTGTGGTTGGTAAGCAAGATGCAGGTCGCGTTTTGTTGAAACCAGCTTCACACGGTACCGGCGTTATTGCTGGTGGTGGTGTTCGCGCGGTTCTCGAATGTGCTGGTTACACGGATATCTTGTCCAAATCTCTTGGATCAAGCAATCCTCACAATCAGGTAGGTGCTACCATGGATGCTTTGCGTAATCTCGAAGATCCAATGGAAGTCGCAAAACGACGTAGCATTCCGCTCAAACGTGTTTTTGAAGGTTAAAATCCCTACGGGATAAAACGTCCAATACAATGGCAAAATTGAAAATCACCCTGGTAAGAAGTACGGCTAAGCGTGTAGAGCGTCAACAGCGAATTGTTGAAGCTCTTGGCTTGCGCCGTATGCACCAGTCTGTAGAGCATCATGACAGCCCGACCATTCGGGGAATGCTCAACAAAGTTAATCACATTGTTAAAGTCGAAAACGTCTAAATACAGGCGCTTACGCTCTTAGGAGTCGTATTTTCGATCAAACAGTTAAACTAAGCGAGTCTTGCCATGGGCAAGGCGATGTAGCAAAAAAATGGATCTAAGTAATCTTAACCCGGCATCCGGGTCTACAAAATCGCGCAAGCGAATCGGTCGTGGTCAAGGCTCCGGTTACGGTGGTCACACGGCAACCAAAGGGCACAAAGGACAAAAAGCCCGTAGCGGTGGTAGCGTCCCAACTTGGTTTGAAGGTGGTCAGATGCCTCTTCAAAGACGCCTGCCTAAATTTGGTTTTAAAAACCCCTTCCGCGTTGCTTACGAAGCAGTAAATGTGGCTCGTCTTTCCGAATTGGTAGCTAGTGTCAAAATTGATGCTGCTACAGCTATTACGCCCGAAACACTTCATTCATGTGGTTTGGTCGGAAAAAATGCGCTAGTAAAAGTGCTTGGCGGCGGCGACCTCAGCGTGGCGCTGAACGTAACCGCTCATGGTTTTTCTGCATCAGCGAAGAGTAAAATCGAAGCTGCTGGTGGAACTGCAACCGTCATTTAATTTTCGCGGGTTCATCCGCGTGCCACACAATCATCAAATCCTGATTCAGGATTAATCGACAGAAGTTATGGCTGGTCTTACTGAAAGTATCCGCAATATCTGGAAGATTGAAGAACTCAGACGTCGTATCACATATACGGTTGGGCTTCTTATTATTTATCGACTAGGTGCCTTTGTTACGTTGCCAGGAGTTGACGCAAGTGCTCTTGCGGAAATCAATGCAAATGCAGATCCCAACAATTTACTGGGTCTTTTAGACCTGTTTGTGGGTGGAGCTTTTAGCGCTGCGGGTATTTTTGCCCTTGGCATTATGCCTTACATCACGGCCTCGATCGTGATCCAGTTGATGGGCGCTGTCGTTCCTTACTTCCAAAAGCTTCAACGAGAGGGTGAGGAAGGTCGTCGCAAAATTACGCAATTAACGCGTTATGGGACGATTATGGTCACCGCGCTGCAGAGTATCGGATTCGCTATTAACCTTCAGTATGGTGCTACCGGTGCTG
>JAURGV010000078.1 GCA_030833605.1 Rhodothermales bacterium | reverse complement strand
CGGACCTCATTTTCTTCCATGGCTTATTTCCCCAAAACGGGATCAGCACGACTTGCAACGGTTCGGGGCCACGAAAAAGGATTTCCGTATTACGGTAAAATCGAAACCGACCCGCCTGAGGCGGCCTTGAGCTATTTGGATACCAAAGGCGCTTTGGTGGATGGAGCCCTTATGGCCCAATATGGCGCGGAATTAGGGGATTCTGTTAAAATTGGCCTTGAAACCTACACCATTGCCGGACGATTGGTGCAGACCCCTCGGGAAACAGCAGCTATCATGCTGTTCAGTCCGAGAATTTACGTTCCTTTGGCCGATGTGGACACGACCTTGCTGGCCGTAGGAAGTCGAGCCGACTACGAAGTATACGTCCGATTCAACGACGATCGCGATGCCGACGAGTTGGTGGAAGCCTTGGCGGATACGCTAGGAGCCTACCAGGTCAGAACAGATACGGTACAGGAAGAGCGAGACGGGTGGACGCGTTCGCTCTCCAATTTGTATCGCTTTCTGGGACTGGTTGGGTTTATGTCGTTGCTTCTTGGAAGTTTGGGCGTAGCTAGCTCCATACATGTCTATGTCAAACAACGCATACAAACGGTCGCTATTCTGCGTTGCTATGGAGCAACAGCCAACCAAGCGTTCTCTGTTTATTTGATTCAGGCAGCGGCCATGGGTCTTTTTGGGGCTTTCCTGGGCAGTTCATTGGGTATTGGCATCCAAACAGCTATTCCGGCTATTCTGGGAGATTTCCTTCCGGTTGAAGTCGACTTTAGTATTTCTTGGAGCGCCGTCTTAATGGGATCGTTTGTTGGGTTTATGGCGGCGATTTTGTTCGCTCTGATCCCGTTGCTGGAAGTTCGCTCTATCCCACCGCTCGCTGCACTGCGATCTGAATTTGAAAGTGAACGCATCGCACAATCAAAATTGGCTATACGCGTTGTATATGCGGTTGTGGGTCTTGTGATTACCGGGTTGGCACTGGTTCAGGCGCCTACCGTGGCTATCGGACTCGGTTACGCCGGAGCAGTGACAACCGTGTTTATCCTGTTGGCGCTGCTTTCTCACTTTTTTATTCGAGCTCTAGCCAAAAAACCGATAAAAAAGGCATCTTTTGCCGTCCGTCAGGGCATCGCGAATTTATATAGGCCGGCCAATCAAACGCTATTGATGGTGTTGGCGATAGGTTTTGGTGCCTTTTTGGTGGCAACAATGTTGTTGAGCGAGCGCACATTGCTCGGACAAATTGACGTGGCATCGACCGAAGGAACCCCCAATCTCGTGTTTTATGATATTCAGCCGGCTCAGGTCGATTCGGTTACTGCGTTGGTGGAAGCGGCTCAGTTGCCTGTTATCGATCAGGTAGCCATGGTGACCATGCGTATTTCATCCATTAACAGCCGTTCGGTTGAGTCAATGCGCATGGATTCAACCTTTGATTTCTCGTGGGCGCACCGCAGGGAATATCGTTCCACGTACCGCGACCGTCTTAATCCTTCCGAAAAGCTGGTTGAAGGCACCTTTGAGGGCCAATATGCGGGCAATGGTCCTATTCCAGTTTCCATCGAGCAAGATGTAGCCAAACAGTTAAACGTACAACTGGGCGACTCGCTTGGCTTCTCCATTCAAGGAGTCGTCATCGAAACCGTTGTCTCATCTATTCGAGAAGTGGACTGGCGTCAGATGCAAACCAACTTCTTTTTTGTTTTTCCGGCTGGCTCCCTTGAAAGCGCGCCAGCCTTTCACGTCCTCATGAGCCGGACTGATACAGAGTCCGCTTCCGCTGCGGTTCAGGCGACGATTGTCCGTTCATTTCCCAACGTGTCTTCCATAGATATTTCCGTGGTGCTGAACGTTTTTAACGCCATATTTTCTCGAATATCATTCGTTGTACGCTTCATGGCCGCATTTTCCATCATTACGGGAATGTTGGTACTCGCTGGTGCAGTGATGATTAGTCGCTTTCAGCGTATAGAAGAGTCGGTTTTGCTAAAAACACTGGGTGCCTCCCGTAATTTGGTTTTGCGTATTATGACCATTGAATACATCATTTTGGGTGTTTTAGCGTCTGCTAGTGGTATTGGGTTATCGCTTATCGCAGGCTGGAGCATTTCCACCTTTGTATTCGAATCTCCGCTCGTAGTCCCGTGGTTAGGACTCGGATTACTTGGATTAGCCGTAGTCACGTTAACCGTAGTCATCGGCCAATTAAATTCTAGGGGCGTCTACGACAAAGAAGCTCTCGACGTATTAAGGAAAGAAGTGTAATGAAACCGTTGCATTGCCGTGGATAAAAAGCTGAATTTAGCTCACATACAGTCGCGCATAAGCACGGCTGCTGCTAAATCCAATCGCCCAGTTACGGATATTACGTTGGTGGCCGTTTCCAAAACGTTTCCGGTTGAAGACGTCGTTACGTTTTCCAACATGGGGTTAATGGATTTTGGTGAGAATAAGGTCCAGGAACTCGTTGAAAAGTCGACTTCATTTCGCCATGTGTTACCTGAAAGACCTATTCGATGGCACGCAATTGGCCATTTACAGCGCAATAAGGTTAAGGACGTTTTAGAAACCATCTCGTTATTCCACGCTTTGGACTCCATACGATTGGCTAACACCATTCAGGATAAAGCAGAAGAGAAGGGAATAGAGTTGCCGGTGTTGGTTCAAGTGAATGTTTCCGGCGAGGATTCTAAATTTGGAATACAACCTCATGAGTTGGATGCCTTTATGGACCAAATCCAGGCGTTTAGGCGGGTCCGCGTTCGCGGTTTAATGACCTTGGCTTCGCCAGCGGAAAATCCAGAAGAAGTGAGGCCGCAGTTTATCCAACTTAGAGAGCTTTCCGATTCGGTGAAAGATCGCTTCGTCGATCCCGCAAACCCCCAACTTTCCATGGGTATGAGCTCCGATTTTGAGGTCGCTATTGAAGAAGGCGCTACACTCGTTCGAGTAGGTAGCTCCTTATTTGGTGGGCGGACCTATTTGAGTCCTTGATTAGGTTAAAAATCTGTATCTTACGCTCACCTGAAAAAGACAACTACAGCTGTTCATGAAAATCACTTCGCTTGACATTCGAAAACAGGAATTCAACCGGTCCTTCCGCGGATACGATATGGACGAGGTTGATTCGTTTTTACAGGTTGTAGCCACCCAATGGCAGGAAATGGTAGATGATCTGCGCCGAAGCGGTGAAAAAATTACGGAGCAGCAGTTAAAGCTCGACCACTACATGAAAGTGGAAGAAGCCCTTGAAGAGGCCCTCCGAACAGCGCGGTCAAGCGCCCGGGTAACCATTGAAAACGCGGAGCATAAAGCGAAGCGCACGCTGGAGGAAGCGGAGAATCGTGTAGTCGAATTACAGAAAACAGCCGATTCCGAACGCCTACAGATGAAGCGTGATACCGCGAAATATGCCGTTCGCCAACAAGAGATTGTCGCAAAGCTTAGAGCTTTCTTGATGTCGGAAATGGAAATACTGGGCCATTTTGATGCTGAAAACATTCGTCCAGCGCTCGTCGCATCTTCCGGGCGCAAGGAAATTGAACTGGTCAAAGAGGACAACAATGGCGAAGACGTTTTTGATGAAACGACGGACAGTCAAGTAGAGTTTAGAGATTCCGACAATCAAGGCGAGATAGCCGACAGCGCGCGTGCAGCATCAGCTGAAATGGAAGAAGAATCCAGTCTAACCGTGGAAAGTCCATCGTCACGCGAATCGCAAGGGGATTTGCACGACTACGATGAAGACGATGACTTCGAAGACGAAGACGACTTCGACGATGAGGACGACTTTGAAGACGATGATGATGACGATTACGAAGACGACGAATATGATGACGATGAAGAGGAAGACGCGTTAGAAAGGGACGAGGAAGGCCCTGGCGAAGAGGCCGAGGAAATGCCTTCTTGGCGCGTTACCCCCGTGTTTGGTTCAGATGGCACTCCAGAAAAGGACACGAAGCTAAATCCTGCCAAGGAATTGGACGATGAAGCGGAAGCCGAAATACAAAAAATACATCAGATCCTAAAAGACTTAGACGACGAATAAATATGGCGGCCCGCTCCTATCAGTCTCTCGTCGAAGAGTCCGTACGCTTTTTACAAGGTTCAATTCCTCAGTTTCCGACAATAGCCATTGTCTCAGGGACCGGTTTGGATGCGCTTTCCACGGGCGTTGAGATTGAGCAAGAGATTTCCTTTTCTGCCATCCCCAATTTTCCGGTTTCAACGGTTAAGTCGCATGAGAGCTCGCTGGTGTTTGGCAAAATTGCCGGAAAAAGCGCTGTGTTGCTTCGCGGACGGGTTCACCTCTATGAGGGTTATGATGCTAAAACCGTCACATTATCGACGCGCGTATTAGCCCTTTGCGGCATTAAGACGCTGATCTTATCCAATGCCAGTGGGGCCATGAACCCGCAGTACCGCAGCGGAGACATCATGTTGATCTCCGATCACATTAACATGATGGGCAGCAACCCGTTAGAAGGAGCGAATGTGGATGCTTGGGGTCCTCGTTTTCCAGACATGAGTGATCCGTATAATACGCAGCTTCGCCAAGTAGCACGCAAAACGGCGAATGATCTTAGCATTCCCTTGCATGAAGGTGTGTACGTGTCGGTTGTGGGCCCCAACTTAGAAACTAAGGCAGAATACACCATGCTGCGCCTAATGGGCGCGGATGTGGTAGGTATGAGTACAGTCCCCGAGGTGCTGGCTGCTCGGCATATGGGGGTCAAAATTCTGGCCTTTTCAGTAGTTACTGATGAATGTTTCCCGGACACCTTGCAACCCATCTCTTTGGAAGATGTCCTACGGGCCGCGAAGAAAGCTTCTCCGAAGTTGATAACCCTTCTGAAGCACATTATACCAGCAATCTAGTTGGTCGATCTATAAGACCCTTTAACGTGTTTAATTGAAAAAAACAGCATGGCTTTTAACGAGCAAAAAGACACAGACGTAAACAAGCAGGAAGAGGCAATACTTCATTTTTGGCAAGAAAACGACATATTTTCCAAAAGTATTCAGCAGCACCAAGGTCAAAAAAGCTTTACGTTTTTCGAGGGCCCCCCTACGGCAAACGGAAAGCCGGGCATTCATCACGTGATGTCCAGAACCATCAAGGACACGTTTTGTCGTTTTAAAACGATGCAAGGCTTCCAAGTAGACCGCAAGGCGGGATGGGATACGCATGGACTGCCCGTTGAAATCGAAGTTGAGAAAGCGCTAGGGCTTGAGGGAAGACACCAAGTTGAAGAGTATGGGATTGAGAAGTATAACGCGGCTTGTCGTGAAAGTGTGTTGCGCTACAAGGGTTTATGGGATCAGTTAACCACTCGGATGGGCTATTGGGTGGATCTCGAAGACCCCTACGTGACCTTCAAGTCAAGCTATATTGAAAGCGTTTGGTGGTTGCTTAGCCAGATGTACAAAAAGGGGTTTTTGTACAAAGGATTTAAGATTCAATGGTACAGCCCAGGCTCTGGAACCGTTTTGTCGTCTCATGAAGTGAGTCTCGGCTATAAAGAAGTTCAAGATCCAAGCATTTACACCCGTTTTAAGTCCGTTGAGGACGAAAACACGTATTACTTGGCTTGGACCACCACGCCATGGACCACCATATCCAACGTCGCGCTTGCGGTAGGCAATAAAATTGACTACGTAACCATTGAGCTGGAAACGGAGGATATTGGCAGACATAAACTGGTGCTGGCAGAAAGTCGCCTCTCGTGTATAAAAGAAGACTACACGGTCGTTTCGAAAACATCGGGTGCTAAGTTAGTAGGGAAGAAATATCACCCGTTGTTCGATTATTTTGTCGGAACAGAGGACACCGAAAATGCCTGGCGGATCGTACCTGCCGACTACGTGTCGACGGAAGACGGTACAGGTATCGTGCACACAGCACCAGCTTTTGGTGCTGAGGACTACGAAACAGCCAAAAAAGAAGGACTCCCGTTGCTGAATGCGGTTCAGCCGGACGGCCATTTCTTGCCGTCTATCGATATTGTGGCAGGCATGTGGTTTAAAGACGCCGATAAAGTTATATCACGTGCATTGCGTGATGCTGGGCTGTTGTATCGCCACGAAACGTTTTTGCACAATTATCCGCACGATTGGCGAAAAGGAACGCCATTAATGTCCTATCCCGTTGACTCGTGGTTTGTGCGAACGACGGCCGTTAAAGACCGATTAATTGAACTAAATAAGCAGATTAATTGGCAACCAACGGGTATCGGAACGGGCCGGTTTGGCGACTGGCTAGAAAACAACGTGGATTGGGCGCTTTCAAGACGCAGATATTGGGGTACTCCGCTTCCTATTTGGCAATCGGATGCACCTGATTCGGAATACATAGAAGTAATTGGATCCATCGCGGAGCTACGAGCCAAATGCGGCCACATGCTACCCGAAAATGATGCCGATATTGATTTGCATCGTCCGTTTGTGGACGAATTGACCTGGCCTGCACCCGATGGCGGGACCATGCGACGGGTGGAAGACCTGATAGACGTTTGGTTCGATTCAGGTGCGATGCCCTTTGCACAGTGGCATTATCCTTTTGAAAACAAAGAGGTTTTTGAACGGAATTTCCCCGGAGACTTCATTGCCGAAGGAGTCGATCAAACCAGGGGCTGGTTTTATACCCTACACGCCATAGCTACGTTGGTCATGGACGACGTGGCCTATAAAAATGTAGTCGTTAATGGGTTGGTATTGGACGAGAAAGGCGAAAAAATGTCCAAAAGCAAAGGGAATGCGGTAGATCCCTTTGCGCTCATTGAAACCTATGGCATCGACGTTATTCGATGGTATATGATGAGTAACTCTCCACCCTGGGAAAACCTGAAGTTCTCAGAAAGAGGGATTGTTGAAACACAGCGCAAGTTTTTCAACACCATCAGCAACGTCTATTCGTTCTTTTCCACCTATGCCAACGTAGATGGCTTCACCTATTCAGACCCTATTCCCGTCGCGGATCGATTGGAAATGGATCGCTGGATATTATCTAGATTGGCATCTACCTCCATTGATGTCGAAGCGGCCTTGTCTGAATACAATCCGACCAAAGCCGCGCGCGATATCGAAGCTTTCGTAGACGAACTATCCAACTGGTACATCCGAAGAAACAGGCGCCGATTCTGGAGTGCCAAAGAAAGCGGATCCTCGCGAACAGAAAAATTAGCCGCGTACCAGACCGTTTCGGAGTGTTTATTGGTCTTATCACGTTTAATCGCGCCTATCGCCCCGTTTTATGCTGAATGGTTATTTAAGAGCATAAACGATGAGCTAAAGCTAGAGACGGCTGAGTCGGTTCACCTTACCACGTTCCCTTCGGGAAAAAACATGAGCTCCATGCTAAATCCGGCACTGGAGCATCGGATGTTTTTGGCGCGGACCATTTCTTCCGTTGTATTGGCACTTAGAAATACAGCCGGACTCAATGTTAGACAACCACTTAGCCGTATTCTGGTAGTTACAGGAATTCAGGTTGAGCAATCTGTAATCGATGAAGTGGGTTCGATCATAAAGGATGAAACGAACATCAAAGCCATCGAATATATCGCCGGAACGTCCAATGTGGTCAGTCGACAAGCGCGGCCCAATTTCAAAACGTTGGGTAAGCGACTTGGGAAGCACATGAAAGCGGTCGGTAGCCTAATCCGCGAAATGACTCCCGAGATGATTGACGACTACCTAACCCAGGGCCAATTCACCTTTAACGTAGATGCAGAGGCTATTCGACTGGATGCGGAAGACATTGAGATCGCAAGCGAAGGTATTGACGGCTGGATTGTAGGACAAGAATCAGGGATCACCGTGGCTCTGGATACCGCCTTAAACGAGAACCTCATTTCGGAAGGATTATCTAGAGAAGTGGTAAATCGGATTCAGAATATGCGCAAAGACGCAGATTACGAGGTTACGGATCGCATTCATGTCACCTATAACGGCTCCGAATCCGTGGTGACCGCAATTCAAAAACATGCGGATTGGATACGGAACGAGACCCTAAGTATTTTGTTAGAACACGCTGGCAATCCCTCGGGAGAACACGTTGCCAGTTTTGATATAAACAATGAGCAGCTGACCGTCGGTATTAGGCGATAAGATTGCACGTCACCCGACCTTCAGAAATAGTATATAGAGCATGGAATCGGATACAACCCAGGATGAAGCGGCCTTCGCAAAGAACATTGTAACTCCTTTCTCAGAAGAAGTACTTGATCATTTTAAGGTGTTGATTCAGGAAAAACGTGAAGCAGCACATGAAGATGTTGGTCGTATGCGGTCTCAGCTGGCTGACTCTCGTGAGCAGGCTGAGAATGACACCGCGTACAGTCATCACATGGCCGACGCCGGAACCGATGCGATGGAGCGGGAAAAGCTATATCTAATGATTGCTCGTGAGCAAAAGTATATAGGATATTTGGATCGCGCCCTAGAACGCATCAAAAACAAAACCTATGGCGTGTGCAAAGTGACCGGAAATCCAATTTCAAAAGAAAGGTTGGAAGCCGTTCCGCACACTGAGATTTCGATTGAAGCGAAGCTCAAACAGAAAAAGTAACCCCCAACGATTTAAGCGTAATCCATTGGGCGTCTTCGAGTATGTCACGGGGACGCCCATATTATTATGAAGCCAGAAAATAAATGGATGGGCACTGCGGCTGCCATTGTAGCATCCGTCATACTTGTTGATCAAGTATGTAAAATAATCGTGCTCAATACAATGACGTTGGGTCAATCTATTCCTCTTTTGGGAGATTGGCTCAAGTTTACGTTTACTGAGAATCCCGGAATGGCGTTTGGTTTGCAATTTGGACCGCCTTCCATGATTACCATTTTCAGTATAATTGCCACCTTTTTGATTGTCGTGTACGTACACAAGATTGGCAATGTCTACGCTCCCTATCGAATCAGCTTAAGCTTTGTATTGGGCGGAGCTTTGGGGAATATTATCGATAGGGTCTTTTATGGCCACTTATTGTACGACCAACCGTTTTTCCTAGGGAGAGTAGTTGACTTCATTCACGTCAACGTATGGCGTGGATACGTACCCGAGGGAATACCCTTTATTGGCGGATCTTATATGGCTTTGTTTCCCATATGGAACGTCGCGGATATGTCTATTGTGCTCGGCGTAGTCGGAATTATCTATTTCCAACGCACATTCCATGATCGTGTAATTGAGTTAGAAACCCTCTCAGATCAGGGTCTGACGGCCAGTGAAGCGGAAGGGGAGATGCTGCCTGAGAACTCAGCCGAAATGGCTCCGGGAGGTACTCCGGAATTACCAAGTGAGCCTGGCAGCGACACTGATAACACGCGGGAGCAACCTGCGGTCTGACCGGTCTAGGAGTCCAGTAGATGCGGCGGACTCATTTCCGAAGTACGATTCTTCGTCCAATTGGAAGCGCCACTCAGCGGTGTTCTTCCGATCCAATACGTTAATGATGTCGGCACGTAACTGAAGCGCATATTTGCCCAGTCGCATCGAATAGGAGCCACTTAGATCCAATTGATAGATCGGAGACAGTTTGTGGCTGTCCGGATTCGTTAAGTCGTAATTGGTAATTTGGCGCTGAATACGGTTAATCGCATCGGACGAAACGCCTGTTTCACGTAACTCTTCAAGCAAAGAGCCAACATCGT
>JAURGV010000077.1 GCA_030833605.1 Rhodothermales bacterium | reverse complement strand
AAAAAGTCGTGTCCTTCCGTATGTGTTCACAGGATTCGGCGCGACAACGGCCGATCTATTCAATAGCGATTCCAAAAACAGTGTGGACCTACCCGGACGGGGTGTACCCGGTCCAGAACGTACCGTCTATCATTTACCTCTTGGCATAGGTGTGGATGTTGCGTTCAACGGATGTTGGTCTGCCTTTGCGGAAGCCAGCTATAGATGGGATTTGAATTATGTGTGGCGCAACGAGCGTGACTATCAACCACATAACACCTCGCTCATTATGGGAGGATTACGTAGCTGTTTACAGGGTAAACCTCGCGTAGCACCTCCGCCAGCCCCCATTCCACCCCCATTGGCTGTTCCGGGATACGACCCGCCATTGCCTAGAACACCTCGTGTATGTACGCTAATTGAGTTAAACAGCGTCTACTTTGCCTCAAATACGATTGATTTGAGCAAAGCATCACGGGAAGCCTTGGACGAAAACATTGAAGCGCTTAGGCTAAATCCAACCTGTTGCGTCTCCATTATAGGATATGCCAGCGGTACGGATGCCGATATATACGCCCTTAGAATTGCCAGACAACGAGCCGAAGCGATCTACAACTATTACGTAGGCGCGGGACTTACTTCTACGCGGTTTACCGTGGAGTCGGATATCGGTCCGGTAGTCTGTCCTAAAGGCAAAGACGGCAAAGGCTGTGTGGAAAACGCTAAAGTGGACACCATTCCCTTTGATTGTTCGCTGTTGTACCGTTAGGAGCCTTCCCGTAAGTTTCGGGGCTCCCTTCTATCGAAACAACACGCTAACTCTTTGCAGGACCCTGACGCATTCCCCACCCCTTCAGAGGCCTCTGACAGGAACGTTGACCTTTCCCAGGCACTCAAGTTAAAGGCCAAAGAACTCGGTTTTGAGGCGTGTGGCATTTCCCGCGCTACCGAGCTTGAGGATGCTAAATCCCGGCTAGAGGAATGGCTGGATCGTGGGTACAACGCTTCCATGGGATGGATGGAGAACCATTTTGAAAAAAGGACCGACCCTAGATTATTGGTGGAAGGGGCGAAAAGCGTGGTTTCTGTTATTCAGAGTTACTACCACCCCATCGAACGGGTAGACCATCCCGAAATTGGCCAAATTAGTCGTTATGCGCTAGGAACAGACTATCATTTGGTTTTAAAAGAACGGCTAAACAGACTTCTATCGTGGCTGCAAGACCAAACCGGGTCCACATCGGGCCGCGCTTTTACCGATTCTGCGCCCGTCATGGACAAAGTATGGGCAGCCAAATCTGGACTGGGGTGGATCGGAAAACACAGTAATCTGATTTCTCCTGATCACGGTAGTTGGTTTTTCATCGGCGAGTTGATTGTAGATATCGAGCTGACCCCCGATAAGCCCATTGCAGACCACTGCGGGACCTGTACCAAATGCATTGATGCCTGCCCGACGGACGCCATCACTCAACCTTACGTTGTAGACGCCAATCTTTGTATTTCGTACTCCACCATTGAGCACCGTGGTGATGACGTCGAAAAATCAACGCGGGATCGACACGGAAACTGGATTTTTGGCTGCGATATCTGCCAAGAAGTGTGTCCTTGGAATAAGTTCAAAACCGAATCGAGCGAATCGCTCTACCAAAGCCGGGAAGGAATGACGAACACTTCGTTACAGGCGTGGAGTACCATCTCCCAGGAAGACTTCAGCCGAATATTCGCGAAAAGCCCGGTCAAAAGGACCAAACGGGACGGATTCGTTAGAAACGTGCGCTATGCTTTGGAAAACGCGAAGTCGGAAACGAGTGATCCGTCGGATGATTAGCAACAACGGGAAGGGACTCTGGGGCCAGTGGAAGTCGGATCACAAATGAGGACCCTTCGCCCTTAGAACTATTGACTTCTACCTCGCCGTCCATCAACTCAACCAATCTACGAACCAAGGCGAGACCCAATCCCGTACCTTCGTACTTGCGGTTTCGCCAATCTTCTTCCTGCGAAAACGCCTCAAACAAGTTGTCTAGATAGTCATCTCCGATTCCGACACCTGTGTCCTTCACTTCCACGACGGCTTGGGTGGCCGTGTTGGTTACATGAACCGAAATACTACCTGATTCAGTAAATTTGATGGCATTGGAGAGCAGATTATCCATCACCTGACCAATTTTCCGGCTTTCACCGATCACATTTATCTGGCTGGAATGGCTGAACATTTGAACGGATAGCCCTTTTCTCTCTCCACTTTTCCGGATTTTCTCGACCGAAGCCTCCACAACAGCCGGTAAACTTACCGACGATTTCTGCATGGACACTTTTCCCATCTCAATATTTGATAGCTCAAACAAGTCATCTACCAAGGACAACAATTTTTGAGATCGCTCGGAAATGGCCACCAAAAACTCGTGAACGTGTTCCGGCAAATCATCGGCCAACTCTTCTTCAAACTCCTCCATTTCTTTCTCCAACAACCGTGCGTATCCGTTGACGGCACCCAATGGAGTTCGAATTTCGTGACTGAGCGTCGCAATGAATGCCGTTTTCGACCGGTCTGATGCCTCGGCTTCTTTTTTAGCCTGAAGCAGCACCAGTTCAGCGGCTTTTTGCTCAGAAACATCTGAAATAATACCATTTACGGCCGTTATTCCGGTCGAATCGGTCTGCGGCGTAGCGTGTTCACGCAACCACCGAGTCGATCCGTCGCGATGAACAATTCGATACGTTATGCGGCTTTCGTGGCCTTCTGTTAGGGTCATATTGTGGGTACGAACCAAAGGAAGGTCCTCTTGGTGAACCACATCTTCCATCCATTTAATACAACCGGCATCGGAATCCAACACTTGGGAAGGTTCATAACCGGTCAAAACCGAAAATTGATCGGTAGCAAAATGATATTGGCGAGACCCATTCTTGGTTAAACAGAAACCAAAAAGTGCGTCGTCGATGGAAGCCACTGTAGTGCGGTAGCGGGAGCCGAGTTGAATCCACGAATACAGGGATTCAAAAAGCTGAATAATCTCTTCGAAAAAGGCCAGTTTACCGGCGGCAAAACGAACCGCGTGTTCCCACGACAAAACGATATACCCTGCAAACTGTCCATTATCACTGATGGGCGCGATCCAACAAGTCGAGGCTTCCAATCGACTACATAGCCCAGAACCCACTATATCATTTTGGTGCAACAGTTGTCCACCTACTAGGCTCTCGAAATACGATAATTCCGATCGATCTATGGATTCCAACGAAACATAATCGTCCAAATTTGACCATTCAGCGATTTCGACCATGCGATCTTTGCTTATCGAAAGTCCTAAAAAGATGACGCGTGTTGCTCCAGTTGCTGTTCCAAGAAGCTCAACCGCTTCCGTACGAAATGGTCCAGGATTAGCGATGTTTGTGGCCAATTCTCGGAGACCGTTTTTGACTTTTTGGGCCTCCGCTAATCGAGTCAGCTCACGTTCCTTTAGCACCAACTCGGTCCGGTCTTCCACCAGTAAGGTGGCGCCTATCCGTTGGCCATCAGGATGCCAAATAGCCGATACATGGATGTGGACGAAACGCTTAGTCACCCGATCAATGGGGTCCAGAATCTCAATCTGACAAGCTGTAGACGTTCCGGCATGTGCTGCTTGATCCAATTGAAATACAGATTTCGCAGAAAGATGGGGTACTTCATTCAATTTTAGACCCAACCAGGACGACGCCGCATCTTCACCCACCAACGATCTGAAATAATGGTTTTCAAATGTTACTCGACTTTCAGCATCCAAATACAAAACGCCTATCGGGCCTTGCTCCAAAAACGACTGAAAGGCTGATTCTTGCACGTAAGATCCATGAATGAGGTCAAATTCTTCAGCCATTGGCATGATGATGGCCTGAAACTCATCGCCTACCGATTGCACCAGGTGTAAAATTCCAGTCGATACTTTCTTCCCAAATCGAATCGGTGCCTGGGCAGACCCATCTTTAGCAGCAAGCTCCATGAGGTCGGCAATTTTCCAACGATCTTCTGGGAAAATGATTTCAGATAAAATGGGACGTCCTACCAGTGCAGATGGCTCCATTTTGAACTCGTACCCAACCGCCTCATTCACATATTTGGATAAGCCTGAAGTGGTGATACACAAAGCGGGCTGTGGAATTCTATCCATCAGCGTTCTAAAGGAAAACTGATCATTAACCGAGGTCGTGGCGTTGGGCTCAAAGCCGATGACGAACCATCCTTTTCCAATTCCTTGAGATAGGCCTTTCAGGTGCAGGCCGCCGAGTGTTACGGGTAGTTCGGCCGGGGTATCGCCGCTTAGGCATTCCAAAGCGATCATCAAGTCCTGAGGAAGCAGAGAGCCAACTCTCCATCCCCACGTCAACCGAGCGAACGGGTTCATGCTGGTGATCGCACCTGTCGAAGAAACTTCGACGAAGGCTAAATCGGCCTCACCGTTGTTCTCGGATGTACCGGAAGAAATAAAATGAAGAAGTGCGTCCAGCGACATCGGGCTTCTGATCGTCTAAAAGGTTTACTTTCCTTCTGCGAATACAGTGCCACATTTCACGCCTCCGGTACATTTCCGGAGAGATAATCGTTTTTTTCTGAAGGAACCGCCCTAAATACCCAAATAAGGCCCATTATCATGGATACCATTCCAAATCCCAAAACGGTACTTTTCAAAGAAAGCAGTTCCAATTCCAGAACGAGACTCGCAACGAGAATAGAGCAGGTTTCCATTCCCATCACGAATAACCACTCATTGGCGAATACTCGCCCTCTAAATCGGTCGTCGGAACGCTTCTGAAGCAGCACGGTGGATAGCACCCAGTTTGCTCCTCCAGCGATGTGAGCCAGCATCACGGGAATAGCAACCAACCAGCTCCACGGCATAAGGCCAACCAAAGCGTATCCAAAACCCGTAAGAGTCACGCACAACCCCACAACCGTTGCCCACTGCTTTTCATCTTTGAACCGATTTTTTGCGAGTATGGGCCCAATGGCTGTCCCCACTCCTCGAGCGGCAAATAAAATCCCAATGGACGCTGCTTGATGAGCAGGATCCAGCTGATCGCCAATTAACGCCAGCATATACACCAGCGCCCCACCACCGACGGCCCAAACGGCTTTCACCGTTGCCATACGTTTAATGGCTGGATGAGACTGCAGATACTTCCACCCTTCTTTCACCTCTTTGTGAGCGGATTTAAATAGGGATGGCAGAGGACCCGTTTTAATGGGAGAAGGAATAGACGTGCGATAAATGAACCACGCCGAGAGCAAGTAACTCAAACTATCCAGCACAAAGACCGTTTTTAACCCGAACCATTCGGCGGCAAAACCACCCAATGCTGCACCCGCGGCAAGCATAACGGACCAAGTGGCGGCCATGATGGTATTCGCGGTTACCAGGTCAATTTTGCGCGTGATGTTCGGAACGGATGCACTCTGAGCCGGACGAAAAACGGATCCAATGATAACTTGCAGGGCTGTCAGGACATAGATCAGAAACACTTCACTGGGTTCATCCACAACCAGGAATCCAAGTACCACAACGGCCCGCAGGATATCGGAAATGATCATGACCTTTCGTCGGTCAAAACGATCAACCAATACGCCCGCCAGCGGAGAAGCCAACCCCATGGGGAGCAGTTTTGTGATAAAGACAGCCCCCAATGCAAACTCAGAACCCGTGAGGTTCAGAATTAGTGCGTACAAGGCGATGGTATTGAACCAATCTCCAAACAGCGAAACGACATTACCAAACCACAACCTGCGAAACGCCGTATTCGTCTTAATCAGTTCGACGTAACCGACAGGTTGAAGGAGGTCATTCATTGGGTTCTGAAGCCGCTTCAGTTTCTACTTCTGGACGAAGCAAAGGAAATAAAATCACATCTCGAATGGAGCGAGAATTGGTCATCAGCATCGCCAAACGATCAATTCCAATTCCGAGCCCAGCTGTTGGAGGCATACCGTACTCTAGCGCGCGCAGGTAGTCTTCATCCAATTGCATGGCCTCATCATCGCCTCGCATTCCAAGACCAACCTGGTCCTCAAATCGCGCGCGCTGATCGTCTGGGTCGTTGAGCTCTGAAAACGCATTACACAACTCTTTTCCGTTGCAAATAGCCTCAAATCGCTCAACAAGGCCTTCTTTTGACCGATGCTTTTTAGCTAATGGGCTTAATTCGATGGGGTAGTCTGTGATAAACGTGGGTTGAATCATGTGCGGTTCGACAAACTCACCAAAAATCTCGTCGATAATTTTGCCGCTACCCATCGAATGTTCTACATGGATGCCCAGCTTTTTAGCGATTGCTGCCAACTCATCCCTAGACTTCCCGGCGAGGTTTTCGCCCGTTTTTTCTTCAATCGCATCCAACAGAGGAACGCGTTTCCAGGGTCGTTTAAAGGATATGGTGTTGTCACCCACCTGCAAATCGGTGCTTCCATGAAGCGCCAACGCGATGTGTTCAATCATTTCCTCCACCAAGTCCATCATCCAATTGTAGTCTTTGTAGGCTACATAGAGCTCCATCATGGTGAACTCTGGATTATGAAACCGAGACAGGCCTTCGTTGCGGAAGTCTTTTGAAATTTCGTAGACGCCGTCAAACCCGCCAACAATCAGCCGTTTAAGGTAAAGTTCATCCGCAATACGCAGGTACAACTTCATGTCCAAGGCATTGTGCTGGGTCGTAAAAGGACGCGCTGCGGCCCCACCATAAATAGGCTGTAGAACAGGTGTTTCCACCTCGACATACTCCCTGGCATCCAAGAAAGCCCGCATGGTTGAAACCATTTTCGCTCGTTGCTTAAACGTGCGACGTACTTCCGGGTGCACCACGAGGTCGACATACCGCTGACGATACCGATATTCCTTGTCCGTGATTTCGTTGAACACCTTGCCGTCTTGTTCTTTCTCTATCGGGAAGGGGCGCAACGACTTAGCAAGAATCTCAAACTTTTGTGCGTGAACAGAAACCTCACCCACACGGGTTTTAAACACAAAACCTTCGATCCCAATTACATCTCCAATATCGACTAGCTTCTTAAAGATGGTATTGTAATACCCTTCTGGAAGATCGTCCCGACTGATGTAGACTTGGATTTTTCCTGAATCGTCTTGGAGATTAAAAAATGCTGCCTTGCCCATGATGCGCATGGACATGACTCGTCCGGCAACAGAAACGCGAAAAGGAACGGGAGCGACGCCTTCAACTGGTTGATGTTTGGATTCATCAAAGGTGGCAAGGATGGTCGCTGCACGGTTGTTGACATCCCACGAATAGCCGTAGGGCGATACACCAGCTGCATCTAACTGTGCGCGAGCATCGCGGCGAATAATTTCCTGTTCCGAATATTCTCTAGACATGTCAATTAGCTGGGGTGTACTCGGCAAGGCGAGTGATGGTCATTTCGACGCGTTCGAGCGGCATATCTCGCAATCTTGGATCGCCTTGTCCTGTGGAACCGGGTGTTGGCGACATCGCTATCTTATCCAACACATCAAATCCTTCCACTAATTCACCGAACACACTGTATTGCATGTCCAACCACGGCGCGCCGCCAAGGGTTGTGTACACGTCACGCTGAGCGTCGGTATACCGGAATGGACGCTGAATAGCCATGCTAATTTGCTGTTCAGACTGTGTGAGTCCTTCTTCTGGAACGGGACGTCCTTGAACTACATAAAATTGAGAGCCTGACGACCTGCGTTGTGGATTTACGCCGTCGCCTTGTCGCGCAGCGACCAAAGCACCCCGACGGTTAATCAATTCAGGGCTGATTTCCGCTTGTAGCGTGTATCCCGGATCTCCTAGCCCATCGTTATATGGATCGTCGTCCTTCGAATTGGGATCGCCACCTTGAATCATGAATCCCGCGATCACGCGGTGAAAGCTTGTGCCGTCGTAATATTTTTCGTTTACCAGCTTGATGAAGTTGTCCCGATGAATAGGTGTTTCATCATACAGCTTGACCACCAAACGGCCTTGATTGGTATCGATTGCAAAATAGTTGGACATGGTGGGCTCTTGGTCTTGGTGTTGGTCTTGGTCTTGGCCTTGGGATACGCACCCCGATGCTGGGATAATCAGCAAGCAGGCTGCAAGGAAAACTTTTTTAAGAAAATGAATAGACTTCATACCGATTCGAATCTCAATTTGACTCAGGGATTGGCGCTTTATGGCTGGGCCCACCGAACGGTTCCATACGGGAGCGCGAAATGACACCCAATTCACGCTTAGGTCCTGCTAAAAGGACTATCCGTCCATCCAGTTACGGGCTTCTAACAAATATACGTTGTAATGATCACGCAAAAGACTAACGCTCTGCGCGGTCAAATCCCGTACAGCTGAACCCTTTTTTTGTTTGGCTACCATTCCGGAAAGTTGTTCGATACTTTCCTCTAGGACGTGGGTCGTTTCTGACAAAGCAAACCACCACGATGGCTCTTCAAGGGCATCCACTTTTTTCAAAGAAATCTGATTGGGCATTTCTGCGCCAAGTACTTCGATCATTCTGGACGTTTCTGCCCTCATGGCCGTCATTTTGGTTCGCTGAGCTAACGAAATCGACGCGCCTTCCAACATTTTTTCGGCAGATAGAACACGACGCAACACCGTTCCGAGGATCGTGGCCACGGAAATGAACCTAGCGTTGTTTTCGGGTACGGAGGCCACGATTTCAACAATGCGGGCCAGCGCATCTTTTTCTTGTTTCATGGAAGTCAATCCTGAATTCCTAGTCTAGACAGATGATCGTGTATTATATCCAACAATTCCACCGCTTTCTCCGGCGATATTTTTCCGGATCTCGTCGCTAAGTGAACGGTCTCTGTGGTTAACACGCTGTAAAAAGCGGTCAACTGCGGAATGTTATCCGAAAAAGCCTGAAGATGCCGTTCGATGGAATGAACATCCCCTCGGGAAACGGGCCCCGTTAACCCTTTGGCTGGCGTGTGAATAAGTGCGTTTTCCACACTGGCTCGAACAAGCGGAGCCATGGCCTCACGAAAACTCATTTGAGAACCCAAGGCTTGGGTCCACACTTCTTCCGATATCGCCATTAAAGTTGTCGCTGCATTTCCGGCCAAAACCGCCGCTGCATGGTATAGCGTTTTTTTAGACGAAGGAACTGTAACCGATTGGGCTGCAAGGGCATTTACAAAACTATTGGCCACTTCAAGGGCCTTTTCATCTCCTTCAATCCCAATCGTTATCCCTTGAAAAGTGGATGCCGTTTCGCTGCCCAAAAAAGTTTGTAATGGATGAAACGATCCAACCGATGCGCCACGCTCCGCCAACGCGCGCAGCGCGAACCTATTGTGTACGCCCGACGTGTGAAGAAAGGTGATTCCTTTGAACGATGCGCGGTCTTTTCCTCCCTGCTTAGCGGCCCCGTGCTTAGCGGCCCCGTGCTCCGCAGCAATGCGTTCGGCCACGCCCTCGATCTGGTCGTCCGGAACAGCGATAAAAATGGTTTGCGGCTGTAGGTTCTCCCAAACCGGCCGGGTGGACAACCGTCCTCCCTTCAGTTGCACCAGTAGGGCGTGTCCAACGGCTTCATTTCGCGCAATCAGCTGGTCCAATTGGAAGCCTTTTTCAACCAAAGCGCGGCATAGCGACGCTCCCAATGAACCCGCTCCAACAACCGAAAATAGGTCCGAATGCATACTAACCGCGACCTATAAGCGCGCCGACAAAACCGTGTGACGTAC
>JAURGV010000076.1 GCA_030833605.1 Rhodothermales bacterium | reverse complement strand
GGGCGCTGACGGCCGTCGAGAAGGTGATTAGAAAAAGCGTGAAAAGAAGTGATTTGGCCTTCATATATTCAACCGAAATTAGGACTTACTCTAGCGTTTGAAGTCCGGAAGCAATGGCAAACTGCTTTGGAATAATTCCAAGCTAATCTTCAGCAATTTGAATTCCCAACCTTGTAGGATTGGGTTTCCCTTAGTGCCGTTATTGCTTTTAGACGCTGAAAATGATGAATCTATTCCACTATGATCGTTCATAATGAATTGATAAGACCATAAGATGGCTATGAACCGCTCAAAAGGTAACATCCCCTGGAGGCTCTCCATGCTCCAGAATTATTTCCGAGTTGCTTTTCGTGTACTGGTGAAGCAACGCCTTTTCACGTCCATTAATGTGATAGGGCTTTCCGTCGGAGTAGCTTTTTGTCTTCTTTTGGCTCTTTATGTCAAAGATGAGGTGACTTTCGACCATCATCATACCAACGCAGATCGCATTGGACGCGTTATTTCTGATTCCAAATATGCCGACGGCAGTATAAAAAGTCGCTCGCCCTGGTTGCCTTATCCACTGGGGAAAGCGTTAGAAACGGACCATTCCGGAATAGAACATACTGTTCGGATGAACCAAGGGCATACCGACTTTACGGCGGGAGCTGTTTACACGGAAGGTGACCTACTTTTTGCAGATCCTGCCGTGCTGTCTGTTTTTTCAATTCCACTCCTCGAAGGCGATCCCTCCACCGCTTTGCCCGAGCCCGATGGACTCGTTATTAGCTCAGAAATGGCAAATTTGCTATTTCCGGGTGAGTCCGCGATGGGCCAAACCATCGAAATATCTCAAGGAAAATGGATGCGAGTGGTGTCGGTTACAGGAGTAGCTGCCCCCCAACCAGCCAATAGCTCGGTAAAATTCGACTTTTTGATGACGTTCGAGCATTCTATTGCTCAACTTCCCTGGCGCGATCAGATAATCGATGACTGGGGCACGTCTAATTATTTTGTCTACTTCATGCTCCATGAGGGAGTAACCTTTGAATCCGCCGGGGACCTCATGCCCAGCCTGCGTGCGAGATATTATCCTCAATCCGTTACGGAATTAACGGATGCTGGATTGCCGATTGAGTCGTACACGCTTCAACCACTGAAGCCCATTCATATGGATACCAGTGTTCAAGGTGGATTGGTCGACACGTCTAATCCCCTTTACTCTTGGCTGCTGGCCGGGCTGGCGTTGTTGGTCTTACTCATTGCCTCCATCAACTATACCACGCTTTCGATTGGTCAAGCCGGCGCCAGGGTTAAGGAAATCGGCCTTAGAAAGGTCATTGGAGCAAGACGGAGCGAGATTCTTAGGCAACTTGGATGGGAGTCGCTGCTAATGGGCTTACTCATATCGGTCATTGGTGGATTCTTAGCCGTACTGTTGCTGCCCGTATTCAGCGATCTCTCTGGAAAACAGCTGCAATTCAATCTGTTTCAAGACGGGACTACCGTCGGACTCCTTGTGGTACTCGTTCTTTGCGTCAGCATATTTTCGAACATATTTCCCGCGCTGCGGCTTTCAGGATTACCACCGGTGGACGTTTTGAGGGGAAGATCCCGCCTTGGAGGATCCCGCAAATTGGTTTCCAGTCTGGTAACCTTACAATTTGTGATTTCCATCACGCTCATTTCCGGAATGCATGTGATGAGTCGGCAAATGAATTTGTTTAGTTCGACGCCGGTGGGGTACCAGAAGGACCGGACCATGGTTGTCCCCCTTTGGGAAGTGAATCAGAGAAAAGCCGTCGAGAGATTTAGATCCGAATTGGCGGATAAGACCCAAATTGAAGGCGTTACGGCCATTTCCAATGCCTTCACCCAAGGATACAGTTCGTATTCGTTAGAGGTGAATGGGGTAAGTAAGCAAGTCTATCGATACGGGGTCGAAAGTGATTTTCTCGACGTAATGAAGATCGAATTGGAACAAGGACGCAATTTTCTACCCGGATCGGCTACCGATTCCTCCAGCTCAGTGATCGTAAATCAAGCCTTTGTCCAAGCGTTGGATATAGAGAACCCAGTAGGGCATCAGCTCACCAACGTATATGGCAGCCCTACAATCATTGGTGTTGTGAAGGACTTTAATTACCGTTCGTTGCGGCATAAAGTGGAACCAACGGTTCTGTCCCTCGAACCCAAATCGACACTCAATTATGCGCTGATTCAATACGCACCCGGTAAATCGGCCGAAACCATTCAGTTGGCTGCAACCGTGTGGAAATCGCTGGCTCCTGAATCGCCCTTCGATTATTCATTTCTGGATCAGGATCTTGAATCGATGTATCTGTCGGAAGCAAAATGGACGAAGATCATTTCGTTTTCTGCGCTTTTCGCCAACCTAATCGCGTGTCTAGGCCTTTTCGGAATGGCGGCCATGTCCGCAGCCATCCGGAAATCGGAAATCGGAATCCGAAGAGTTCTTGGAGCCTCCGTAACGGGGATTATCTTCACGCTGTCTCGGGACCTGATAAAGTTCGTCCTTTTGGCTGCGGTTTTTTCCATTCCCCTAACCTCATGGGCGCTTTCCCGATGGCTCGATGACTTTGCCTACCGAGTAGATGTCGATGTGATGACATTCTTCTTTTCCATCGGTCTTGCATTGGGGATAGCACTGGCGACCACGCTGTATCAATCCGTTAAATCAGCTACTGCCAATCCGGTGGAAAGCATCCGCTCTTAAATACCTAGGTTAATACTATACAATGAGTACAGAAGCAGCATTGAGAGATCGGAGTGGGTCCATTTGTGAGTTGTGTGGTTCAGTGGAGGGTCTTGGAGTGTATGAAATACCGCCCGCCTCAAATGGGGGTCCGGATGAATGTGTTTTGTTGTGCGGTACATGCCGAGGACAAGTTGAAACGCCCGAAACGGTCGACGTTCATCACTGGAGATGCTTGAATGACAGCATGTGGAGCACGGTACCAGCTGTTCAAGTTATGGCGTGGCGCATGCTCACTCGGTTACGGGCAGAAGGGTGGCCGCAGGAGCTTCTTGACATGCTCTACTTGGACGACGAAACGAAAGTTTGGGCCAAAGCAAACGGCGATGGCGAAAGTGATGACCTAAGCATTGTGCACAGAGACAGCAACGGTGTTTTGTTGGAAGCGGGGGACACCGTGACGTTGATTAAGGATTTGGATGTGAAAGGAGCTGGTTTCACCGCAAAAAGAGGGACTGCCGTTCGAGGCATTTCGTTAGTGAGCGACAACGCTGAGCATATTGAAGGAAAAGTCAGCGGTCAGCGCATTGTTCTACTGACTAAGTTCGTGAAGAAAACGAACTGATTGGGAGAGTGCTTTCTAACCACAATTCGCAAGCTGTTCGTTATTTGGGGATATTCCGACCTCCTGGATGTGTTTTCAAACTAAGTTCACCGAAATGGGCTACACGCTGAAGGAGGGTGAAATACCTTATTTAGATTGATTCTAAATAAGGAACTTGTGGGTTCATTTCTCGCCACATCGCCAATAACATGAATAGCTTTAAATACTTCTTATTGAGTCTTTCGCTCAGTCTTTTAGCCGTACCGGCTCTTGCGCAGGAACAGAGAGCCACGCTGGGAGGCTACGGGGAGTTGCACTACAACGACGTTACAAACAACGACGACGGCGAAAACCCGGCTGGGCAACTCGACTTCCACCGCTTCGTTCTTTTCGTTGGCTACGCATTCAACGACTGGGTCACGTTTCATTCGGAAATTGAAGTGGAGCACACGCTGATTGAAGCCGGAGAGGAAGATGGCGGCGAGGTGGCTCTTGAACAGGCCTACGTGGATTTGAAATATTATCCAACATTCGGCGTACGGGCAGGACTTCTGTTAATCCCGGTTGGAATTATTAATCCCGTTCACGAGCCGCCGACATTCAACGGGGTAGAGCGTCCTAACGTGGAGAAGGTTCTCATTCCCTCAACCTGGCGCGAGTCCGGATTGGGCATATACGGACGGCTGGCCGACCGGCTCAATTACGAGGCGTACGTGATGGCCGGGCTTTCCGCCGATGGGTTCAGTGGCAAAAACGGAATTCGAGGCGCTCGCCAAAGCGGTTACCGTTCGTCGACCGACAACTTGGCCTTTACTGGGAGGCTTTCGTTCCAGGTGGATCTCAATCTATCGATTGCCGCGTCGTTTTATTCCTCGTCCCTGTCGTCCAACAAAACGGTAGTTGATGCAGACTTAAGTGGTGTCCGATTCAATTTATTGGAAGCAAACATCCGCTACCAAAAAAACGGACTGGAAGCTCGGGGGCTGGTTGTTTATTCCACCGTCTCCGAGGTGGAAAAGCTTAACGCTGTCTTCGACAACGCAGCCGGAGCGAGCCAGTTTGGGGGCTATGTGGAACTGGGATACGACGTACTGGGTCTGATTAATCCGGAAACGGAGATGCAGCTTACCGTCTTTGGGCGATATGAAGCGTACGATACACAGGCCACAACAACTGGCTTTTCGGCCAACGACGCATACGCAAGGCAGGAGACAACGCTGGGGCTAACACACCGACCTACACCACAGGTAGCCATAAAAGCAGATTACCAATGGCTCTACACAAGAGAGTCCCACAACTTTCGCCAGTTCAATCTTGGTGTCGGATATAACTTTTAGAAGCTATGGCCAAGATTCTAAAGAGGTGCTACCTGCTCAGCATTTTTGCCTTGTGGCCCGTAGTTGCTATTTCGCAGGTGGCCCCGTCTGATGTGGGGATAAGCTTGATTCAGGCGTCGGAACGGGCGGTGCTGGGTACTAAAAACGAAGTGATTTGGACCAGCATACCACTCGGACCAGGCCTCAAAAAGAGTCTGGAACCGAGTCTGAAACGCCGCCGGTCCCTACCCGACAGCCTGTATATTGGCCGAGTTAACTCGCCCGATGGCTGGCGTTATCTCATCCCGGACGAAGCTCCAAGCCGTACAGAAACGTTTTCCTTTATCCTCTACCTCGACGTTTCCGGGGCAATCATCGATGTGGATGTACTGCAGTACCGCGAAAATTATGGTAATGAAATCGATTATCCGATCTTTCGAAAACAGTTTCGGGGTCGTAAAAAGCCCGAAGATATCCTCTTTCGCCGGTCGATCCAGAATATTTCTGGGGCAACCATCTCAGCCCGGTCTATCACGTATGCGGTCCACGATCTGCTAATTCTTGTGGATGCCGTTGGACTGAACCACGAGGAAAAGCCATGAAGCCAATGTCATTACTCCATACGTGGCCTCTCGCTTACCGGGTTCTGATTGCCGTTTTTGTCGGCGTAACCCTGGTTGGTGTCGTGTTCGGGGCGGTCTTCATCGAAGCGACAACACATTTGACGCCGACAGGGGTCACCGCTCAGTACCGGGGCCTCGACGAGGAAGCGATGGAATCCGTTCCTGAGATGAAATTTCCCAAAACCACAGCTGAAATGCTCATGACGACTCACAATCACATTCTGGGGTTGTCGGTGTTATTTCTGATTTACGGCTTTCTTTACCTGCACACGGTGCCGATGAGCCGCCGTCGATTGATCATCGCGGTGGAACCCTTGATTGGCCTTGTGACGACATTTGGGGGGCTCTGGATCGTTCGATTTCTATGGCCCCCATTTGTTTACGTTGTCATCCTAAGTGGGGCATTGATGCTTGGAACAACGGCCTGGATGGGCTTTCGAATCCTTGTGGTTTGTGCGCGTTGGGGTCTCGAAAAAGAAGGTGAAACGCGCACATGAGAAACCAACCCAAACCTACCAACCTATCCCGACGTCGTTTCAGCCGAATGATGGCATTAGGTGGTGTGGGGCTTACAACGCCTGGCGTATCGGCGTGGTACGACCGGGGTGCGGCGCTCGTTCACGTCCGGCGGCATTCCTTTTTGATGGGGTCGGTGGCAACATTCGATGTGGTGGCGCCGACAGAGCGCGATGGCTTCGAAGCGATAAACCGGGCCGTACGCGTATTCCATAAGGTCGAATCTCTGCTGTCGATGTATCGCGAGGACAGCGAAATAGCCGTGCTGGAACGGCATGCGGGTCGCGACCTGGTGCCGATCTCAGAGGATACCGAAATTGTGTTGCGGTTTGCTCTTGAGATGTCGCGCCAGACGGAGGGGCGCTTCGACGTTACCATAGAGCCGCTCATGCGGCGTTGGGGTTTCCGCGAGGACCCCGATATTCCCGTCCCGCGGCCAACGGAGGCGGAACTGCGAGCTATCCAGGACAGCATCGGCTTCAAGCACCTTCATTTGGAATCCGGGTTTGCTGCCCTCGCCCGACCTGGCATGGCCCTTGACCTGGGCGGAATCGCTGGTGGCTACGCGCTGGACCAGGCCATAGAAGTCCTTCGAAGCTCTGAAATAGCTGCCGCCCTCATTAATTTCAGCGGAGATGTGCACAGCTTCGGTTCTATGGCCACGGGAGTTCCGTGGAAGGTGCATCTTTTGAATCCTGTCACGGGCCGCCCCAAAAGTGAGCCGATCAACCTTGAAGGCCAAGCCCTGAGTACGAGTGGGGCGTACGAAAATCGCCGTCACGACGCTGCAGGGGCCTCCTGGGGTCATCTGCTGTTGCCCAGTGCATCGCAGCCGCTGGAGCCTTTTGGGTCTGTGACGGTTCTTCATCCTTCTGCCATGATGGCCGACGCCTGGTCCACGGCTGTTTTCGTCGGCTCGCGCATTCCGGAGCCTCAGCTTACGACTACCTCCGTTCTGCGTTTATTGTAATTCCACGAATTAGACGGTACATCGTACGTTCTTTCAAATACACCATTCAGGCTGAACCGGCGACTTGTCGGTTTTAGGGAATTTGGTGCGCGAAGATGTTGAACAGTAGTGTTGAGCTACCATGTTGAACGGAAATCGAACTACCAAAGCTGTACCGGCAACTGTAAATGACGATCTTTTTAGAATTAGGATGACTGCGTCACGGCTTTCCATAGCTGGAAGCCTATAAATCGGAGTAGGAATAGGAGTGGATCAAACAATCCAATCGTGATGGGCCAGGATACCTAACTGAATGTGTGTCATCCTTCCACCTCCGGGATCAGAGGTTCGGGACGCCTATTCAAGGATTCTGTCTACGAAGTCCACCAGAAAGCCTTGTATTGTCGCCTGTTCCTCACAATTGAGGCACTGGTTTTTTTATGTATCGATACTTTATATGGCTCGCGTTCGGAATTCTGCAAACCGGGGTTGTGTGGGCTCAGGTTGCACCGGACACGGCGCATTGGGTGGAACGATAGAGCTTCAAAGTATTCAGCCGACGGAACAGGCATTCTTCAGAGGAAATATCGTCGCAGGCGCGTATGGAAGGCGACAAGGGAGCGGGGCCATGGTGCCAGGTAGTTTTGAACTACCTCTCGTAGCTCAAAATATGGCCATTAGTGGACGCTACGATACGGTAATCTGCCTGGGAGTAGTTATCCGCGGCGCGACACCACATTTTGAATTGATTACTGGCGAGGTCGCCAAGGGAATATCCCAAGCAGGCATGAAAAGTGGCGTTCCGGTCACATTTGGAGTTGTTACGTGCGATACGATTGAGCAAGCCATCGAGCGGTCAGGCAGCAAAGTCGGGAATAAGGGTGTGGAGGCGGCTTTAGGTGCTATAGAAATGGCCAATTTATTACGTCAGATTGATAACGTATAGATCAATTATCCATCGCCTTCAAAAGTCCGTCAATCAATTTCGGTGATTTGGTATGTGTCCTGCGGAGGAGGAGGGGATTACTCTCGGCTGCGCCTCGAGTGCATCCCCGAGTGGAGGGGCCTACAAATCAAAAGAATGGGCTCCCCACGCGCGGAGCGCGTGGGGCTTACGTCGGGATTTTGTCGCGCTGCGCGCTCCAACATCCCCAATTGAGGGTCCTACAAATCAATAAGATGGCCCCGCACGCGCTCCGCGCGTTGGGGCTTTTTTGTTGGCCTTCGTTTCAAACAAGTTTGACTCGGCCAACAAAAAAGCCCCGTCCACTTTACGTGGACGGGGCCAATCTTGCTTTGCGGAGGAGGAGGGATTCGAACCCTCGGTACCCTATAAAAGGTACGCAGGTTTAGCAAACCTGTGGTTTCAGCCACTCACCCACCCCTCCAGGTAGGCACTGAAATGCCGTGGAGCAAAGCCCCGATTTTAAAGCAAGACTTAAAAATACGCTGTTTCTATTCTCGCGTCAACGAAGAGATTGTCAATTAAATCTTTTTGACTAATAAACAGGCGTCAACCACGACTTGTACTTTGGAACGCCGCCGGTCACCACGTTTTGGTAGTGCGCCAGCATTTTTGCGGCTATCGGTCCGGTCGAGCCATCACCTATTAGCCGATGATCAATACTTCCAATCGCGGCAACTCCCACTCCGGTACCGCAAAAGAACGCTTCATCCACTAAATACAGCTCGGAACGGTCAATACTGCGCTCAACCACTTCGAGACCCATATCCTCACGCGCGAATTCAATGATGGTTTTTCGAGTGATGCCTTCCAACACGTTGTCGGTTATCGGCGGCGTTATCACCACTCCATCTCTCACCACAAAAAGATTCGCAGCGCTTGCCTCGGACACGTGCCCGTCCTGATTTAGTACCAGAGCTTCCTGAAAACCATTCAATACGGCTTCTGTTTTGGCCAAAGCGCTGTTTATATACGTTCCACTGATTTTACCACGGGCCGGAATGGCGTTGTCGTCCACCCGTCTCCACGTACTAAAACCAACCCTTAAGGCGCCATCCCCTTTGATATACGCACCTACTGGATGACTAAATATGGCCAGTTTATCGGTAGAATCGTGCAGTTGCACTCGGAAAACGCCATCGTCTTTATAGATAATCGGACGAATGTACACGTTTTCCTTCCACTCTTCTTTCCGAAGCAACTCAACTGTGAGATCGACTAATTCTGCATTCGTTTTGCCAATGTCGCTCATCAGGAACTTGGCGCTATTCAACAGGCGCTTGTAATGATCGCTTGGACGAAAAAGGTACAATTGTTTGTCCCGATCGCTCCAAAAGGCCCTTAAGCCTCCAAAACAGCCTATTCCGTAATGAAAAGTGGTACACGTTACACTGATGTGAGCTTCTGAAATCGGGCGTATGGCGCCTTCGTGATAAGCGTATTTGGTCATTTTAGCGGGCGAAATAAAGAAAACAGCCGTGGATGCTCAAATTAGGGTATTAAATAGCGAAAAGGAAATGACCGCTGGGCACGTACATTGGTTGATCATATCCAAACTAAACTAACCATCCTGGCCCATTTGGATGAAATCAGAAAAATGGCCCATTCCGGAAATTTAAATGGTTACATCGGGTTTTACATGTCTGCCCGAACACTTGGCGATGGTACTTTGATCAGTGAGGCTAAAGAACTTTGGCAAAGAGACCAATCCGCAACAGCTCGTTTGTATTACAAATATTGGGTTTCCAAAGACCTTGCGGCAGAAACCAGAGAAGGAATGCTCTTAACTGCTCAAGCGGCAATTGAAAACCATTGGCACCAGAATGAACCACATGATTACTATGTGCGACAATCAAGCCAACACCAGAAGATGCTTGACAACCTTTATGCCAGCGCTGAATCAGAAAACGAAGACGCACAGTGGGTAGTGAGTCAGCTAAACACCCGGAAAGTCAACATTTCAGCGGCGTTAAACTAGCATCAACCCGCTTCCATGGCGTCGGCGCCGGAAGTGATCTCGATAAGCTCAGTCGTAATGGCGTCTTGACGCGCACGATTGTATTTGAGCTTGAGGTCTTTCAACAATTCTTTGGCGTTTGTCGTTGCGTTATCCATCGCAACCATACGCGCACCTTGTTCAGACGCATTGGACTCTAGAAGTGAGCGCCAAATCTGGTAGTTCAAGAATCTCGGGACCAGAATATTTAAAATCTGATCTACACCAGGCTCAAAAATCGGATCGTTGAAGTCGCCATCAGCAACCGCATTTTCGGGATCAACATCCGATTCCATCACCGGAGTCAAAAACCGCTCGGTTGGAATAGGCAGGAACGGCTCCATAAT
>JAURGV010000075.1 GCA_030833605.1 Rhodothermales bacterium | reverse complement strand
ATAGTGGAATCTGAAATTGCCAAGAACTTTGCAAAAGTGTTCGATGTTGAGGTCGAAATCAAGGCTTTTGATGATGCACGTACGTTTTTAGAGACGTATCTTGGGGGAAAGGCGTAAGAGCCCCATCCACTCAAAAGTGATCTAAGAGGCCGAACTCATGTCAACATTCAACTCCGACCAGTTCATTATTCGCCTTATTGCAGAAACGCTTTTCTACGACGAAGAGTACGAAGCATTGGGCAACTTGAGCCTAATCGACCTCGAAGAAAAGTGTGAACGCTTCGTTGCTTCATTCGCGCCTGAAGATGGTCTATTTGTTCTCGAAGAAGCCACCGAATGGGAAGAATATCAACCTGGAGATCCAGACGATATTGGATACGCACTCGCTGTAGATAGCCGTGAAGTAGGTACGTATGAATCCGCGGAATCCGTTGCAGCAGAGCTACTTGCATTGGCACGAACCCATAACTTAGCGCCTAGCATTACGCTTTTGTTTGAGGAAGAAGAAGCCTAAAAGCGCCAAAAAAAGGGCCCGTTAGCAGGGTCCGTTGGTTTTGCCATGCGTGTTTCTTGATGCTTAAGCCTTAGAGCTTGCGAATTCCCCAGGCGAACGTGCACCACGATGCGATAAACAGAACGCCTCCGAAAGGTGTTATAGCGCCTAATAAGGGGGTGTCCGTCAACACCAATGCAAATAGGCTCCCGCAAAACAGCACTATTCCGGCAAACATCAAGGTAGCCGCGGTCTGAAAGGTTTTGATGTGCGCCTTGTGGAGCAACCAGCCAATGGCCAAAAGCCCAATCGCATGCCACTGTAGGTAATTTACGGCGGTTTTAAAGGTCTCCAACCGCTCAGGGGTAAGCACCTCTTTTAATGCATGAGCTCCAAAAGCGCCTGCGCCCACAGAAACGGCGCTCAGAACGGCACCCACCATCATCCACTGTTTACCTGTTAACATCGACTTCACGAAAAAAATGTAACATGCTCGGAGTATTGCGTAAACTACATTGCAATCAGTTGGTAAACCTTCTATCTTCTTGCCCACGGATAGGCTGAAATAACACAGTAGCCTTTTATAACAACGTATGTCATTTTCTTTTTCAGACGCCGATATCGAACGCATCGAGACCGTCCTTGGTGTAAAAGCTAAAAAGGATGCGACCTTGGCACGTTTCGAACTTGCTGACAAAAGTAGCGGACGTCGGATCACGCTAGAAATACATCGGGCGGTCACAACACCAGGTCTCAGCTCGGGTGATTCCACCACGTTGGTTTCCGTGTATGCGGCGAGTTCATTTCTTCAGCTACAAGGCTGTACTGGATTTTGGGGAAGCCAAGATTTAGGCGAGGTCATCTTTGTCGCCCGTAGTGGAGAAACAGCCAATGGCTTGGTCGTTGAACGTGAAGCCGGTTGTTCGCTGTACGCAAATGTTGACACGAACCTGTTGTCCACCGATTTCACGCAATTGGCTCCGGAACTGATCATGAGCAGCCTGGCTCTTTCTGTCACCGAAGATTTATTCGGCGACCTAGGATAGTAACCCCTCCCCGCCACCTTGGATTTCGACTACTCCATCGACGCCACAGATACTTCAGATTGTCCATCTGAAGAACGGGTTCTTTCGCTCGTTAAGCATGTGTTTGAGGGCGAAAACGTGGTAGGCAGTGCTATTGGAGTCGTGTTGACCGACCATGAAACGGTTCTGGAATTAAATAAGGCCTGGCTCGAGCACGATTATCATACGGATGTAATCTCTTTTCTTTTGGAAGACGATCAGTCCGCTTTGGAAGGAGAAGTGTATGTGGATGTTGAAACCGCCCGCGAACGCCATGCCGAATTCGGGACCTCAGTTCGACAAGAAATCGAACGATACATCGTTCACGGTTTGCTGCACTTGATCGGTTATGACGATGCTACCCCAGCCGAAAAGCAACATATGCATAAGCTGGAAGACAAATATTTGGGATTAGACAACGCGCTGTAAGCTAATAGCCTACAGGTCGATCCAACAGCCCCGAGGCTGAGCCGGTTTACGACCTCTCCCCTACCCTTACGCTCTCTTTCGGATAGTTTGCACCACCTGTTTTACGTGCTCTGGCGTCTGGATAATGTAGAAATGCAAATTCGAAAAGCCAGCGCTTAGAAGTTCATCGCACTGCTTAACGGCCCATCGAATACCTATTTCAGGCACATCGGCATCCTTCGCATTCTCAATTTCAGAAGCCAATTCATCCGGGATTTGAACGTAAAACCGGGAAGGCAGTGCTTGCAGCTGCCGTTTGCTGGTTAACACTTTTAATCCGGGAATAATTGGAACGGTGATTCCAACCTCGCGGCACTGAGCTTCAAAAGCGAAAAAAGCGGAATTATCGAAAAACATCTGTGAGGTAATGTATTCGGCTCCTGCGTCTATTTTCGCCTTCAAATTCATGATATCCCATTTCCGATTGGGCGCTTCGAAGTGCTTTTCAGGGTATCCAGCGACTCCCACACAAAATTCGGTCGGTGCGGCGTCAATGAGATCTTCCAAAAAATGGCCGGAATTCATGGCACTGATTTGACGAACCAAGTCAACGGCATATTCATTACGCGTACGATCTCCGCCTACTTGTTTCTTAAAGCCAGTATCGTCGCCGCGTAGCGCCATCACATTCTGAATGCCTAAGTAGTTCAATTCAATTAAGGCATCTTCACTTTCTTCCCGAGTGAACCCCTTGCACAACAAATGAGGGACCGTCTCGATCCCAAATCTTCCTTTAATGGCGGCGCACAGTCCCAAGGTACCCGGACGTTTTCTTTTGATGTGTCTTCTCCAACTTCCATCCTGCTGCTCTTCGTAGTACACTTGAGCCGAATGGGAGGTAACGTCTACAAACGGAGGAGCATACTCCATCAACTGATCAATAATTTCCAATATTTCCGATACCGACCCCCCTCGTTTGGGCGGGACGATTTCGTACGATACACTGGGTACTCCGTCACTTCTTAGTAATTCAATTACTTTCATTCCGTCATGCAAATTCGTTACTTTGGCATTCCGCTTGCCGTAGTTTGGCGGAAACCAGAAATGTCATTGAAAATGGAAGGTAAGGCTATCTTTAATTCCAGACCCCATTCCTGAGTTTAATTACCTCCAATTTTCGTTAATTCCGTTTTAGAGTAGTCGTTTCATGATAGGAATCGTTTTTTCAACCAAAGAAGAAGCCCAACCATTTTTAGCTCTTTATCAAAGAGGGCGTTTTGACGGATTGAGCGAGGGGGAAACCTTCCACGACGACCAATTGCTGGTCTCCATTCTTGGCGTCGGAAAAATCAAAGGTACGCTTCGGACGGAACGCCTTTTGCGCTCTTATAAGGTAAAAACACTTATTCACGCGGGAACGTGTTCCGCCCTGAACGACAAACTGAAAATCGGATCGGTGGTATCGGTCGCTCAAGTATTTGAGGGCGACCGTATCGAATTGTCGGCTCCAACCTATCCCAGGATGCCTCTGACAACGAGTTATGACAAATTGAATCAAGTTACTCTTGTTACCCAAGATCACACGGTACAGGGCGCTACAGAGCTATCGTATTGGCAACGAATTGCCGACGTGGCCGATATGACTGGCTATGCAACGGCTTATGTCTCTGCCACCTATGGAGTTGCCTGCCAGATTCTGAAAGTGGTATCGGGCCATATGGGCGTTGATGACCCCAATTTCCGTAAAACACTTTCCGCATCTCATGTGAAATTGGCTGAATTCCTAAATGCGAATCTCGCGGCATTCAGCGAGGTTTAAATCGAGGATGGCGTTCAATTGCGACGTTTTAGGAGATCTTCTTCCCAGCTCTCGGGCCAGCCGGAAGAGAATCCATCGTAGTACGAATAGTCCTGCTCGCTGACGCCGACTAAAACCCGATCTTTTTCCAACATTCTGATATCAGAAAAATGGACCGTGGAAGATTTACCCGCCTTCATTAAAACCCTTCGCATCAAATCGTGATCGCGATGGGGTGGAATCGGTCGATCTGGGCGAAGAAACTGCCCCAAATACACCACAAGCCACATCATCACGAAGAGGCTCAGTGAAGCGCCGACAACGATTAAAAAGACTTGTACCATGATTACCAGGAATAGGTCTGTAGGCCCAACGTATTCCTTAAACGCATAACACGTTCAAAGTGTTACTGCTTTAGACCCGACTACTGTGGGGTTCTATTGAATTGAATAGCCGAAGCGTCAGGCTCTTGCGCCTGCAATTTTTCTGCTTGAATCTGTTGATCTTGAACCGTGCCTTTGGTCGTATTCGTGAGGTCCCCCCTGTTCAGCGTATCGAACAAGGTGAACGAGATAAATACAATCACGAATAAAATCCCAATTCCAAAAATAGCGGTATTAACCTTGTTGTCCCATTTAAGGGCCATAAAGATCACCACCACTAGCGCTGCTTTCGTGGTGGCAATGGCCAACGCAAGCGGAACGTTGAAGGCTCCCAGATCCAACTGAGCCGTTAGAACGGTAAGAACGGTCAAGAATACCAAACCACCGAAAACAATGGTTAGGGTCTTGATGGATGAAATATGATGTTCTGCGTGGGACATCTTTCTACTATAGTTTAAATGCGAATCCTGTGACTACCAAAAACAGTCACGTGCCTACATCAAGTAGAGCAGTGGGAAAAGGAAAATCCAGATTATGTCGACCAAGTGCCAATACAATCCACAGTTTTCAACCGGTGTATAGTATTCGCTGGAGAATTCTCCTTTGACTGCGCGAATGGTGATCCATGTAAAGAGGCCCATCCCAACTAGCACGTGAAAACCGTGGATACCGGTCATTACGAAATAGATGGAGAAAAACTGCTTGGCATAAGGCACATTGTACATGGCATAGTCAACGCCATGTGATACGCCGTGCGGATCAAAAGCGGCGCCAGGGAAAATACCATGTTCAAACTTAGCGGTGTACTCGAAGTATTTGACCACCAAGAAGGTCAGTGCAAACAAAAAGGTTAACACCAGATTGATTACGAGCCCTTTTTTATTGTCTTTTTGAGCATAATGAATGCCCAGAGCAACCGTAAAGGAGGAAGCCAAAAGCACCAACGTGTTTAGCCCTCCCATAAACGGATTCAATAGCTCTGAAGACAACAGGAACACTTCAGGATGCCATGTCCGATACACCACATAAGCCACGAACATTCCGCTGAACAGCAAAATTTCCGTTACAAGAAATAACCACATCCCCATCTTTGCGGCGTCGAATTGTTGCTCCGACGATACAAAATGATGCTGCAAATGAGCAGGATGGTTAGAGTGAGAGTTTGCCATAGTCAGTTGATTTGGTCAGGGTAACGAAGCCCAGTTAATCTCAATTTATTTGCCTGAAGTAACGACTTCAGAAACTTCCCCACCACTGGCAAACAATTCTTTTGCCAAATGATAGTCGTAAGCTCCTCTCTTGACGATCGGAGTTTCCTCGAAGTTATGTGGGTTTGGAGGCGTCGTTGTGTGAGTCCACTCGAGCGTGAGCGCACCCCAAGGATTAAGCCCAGCTTTCTTGCCACTTTTAAGAGAGGCAATCAAATAGAACAAAATCAAGAACAAACCTGCTCCCAACACCCATGAGCCGTAGGTAGACCATAAATGGTAGCTCTGAAATTCAGGAAGGTAATCGTAGTAGCGGCGCGGCATGCCCTGAGCTCCCATAATAAACTGTGGGAAGAAGGTCAGGTTGAAACCGATAAACACAAGCGCCGCGGCAATCTTGCCCAAGGTCTCGTTGTACATCTTACCGGTCATCTTAGGCCACCAATAGTGAAGACCACCAAGTGCCGCAATTACGTTTCCACCCATCATCACGTAATGGAAGTGAGCGACCACGAAATACGTGTCATGCAAGTGAATGTCGATAGCCAACACGCCCAACATGATTCCTGTAAACCCTCCAATCGAGAACGTAAACAAGAAAGAAATGGCATAAATCATCGGTGTTTTCAGTTGCACCGAGCCTTTGTACATCGTAGACACCCAGTTAATCACCTTAACACCCGTGGGAATACCGATCAGGTAAGTGATTAATGAGAAGATGACCGAAGAGACAGCGGACTGTCCCGAAACGAACATGTGATGTCCCCACACCAAGAAGCCAAGAAACGCGATGGCAACAGAGGACAGGGCCACGAATTTGTAACCTGACACTTGGTGGCGAGAGAATGTCCCCATCAAGTCGGAGATAATACCGAAAGCCGGTAGAATCATGATGTAAACAGCCGGATGCGAATAGAACCAGAAGAAGTGTTGGAACAACACGGGGTCACCGCCAAGAGCCGGATCGAAAATTCCAATGTGCAAAAACTTCTCGAGGAATAGCAACAACATTGTGATACCAATCACCGGAGTGGCTAATACCTGAACAATGGATGTCGCATAAATCGACCAAATGAATAGCGGTAAGCGATTCCAGGTAAGACCCGGTGCGCGCATCTTGTGGACGGTAACAATGAAGTTAAGCCCGGTCAAAATGGACGAAAAGCCCATCACAAAAACACCGGTGGTGATAAACAACACACCGTCGCCTACGCTAGTCGAATACGGCGTATAAAATGTCCAACCGCCATCAACACGGCCAACTACAAGTGCTCCAAGCGCAATACATGCACCCAGAAGGTAGATGTAAAAACTAGCTAGGTTGAGCCTCGGGAAGGCCACGTCTTTTGCCCCTAACTGAATGGGCAACACGAAGTTACCCATTACGGCCGGAACAGCTGGAATAATGAACGTAAAGATCATCAATACGGCGTGGAGCGTAAAGGCCTGATTGTAGGCGTCGGCACTCATAATGGTCTCACCAGGAGCCATTAATTCGACACGAACCAATAGTGCCAGGATGCCTCCTGCCAAAAATGCTAAAGAAACGGCGATCAAATACATGATGCCGATTCGCTTATGATCAAGCGTAAACAACCACGACTTTATCGACTTGTCGTTGTTTAAGTAGTTGATCGAACTGGAAGCAGAATCACTCATTTCGATGGAGGTATAAATCTTTTACTAGGTGTGTCTTGTGAATTACTGTAGCGCCTTGATGTACGCCACAAGACCATCAATTTGTTTAGCCGACATGCTGGAATAACCCGCTGGCATAATCGGTTGATATCCTTCCGCAACCTGAGAAGCAGGATCAAGGATGGATTGACGAATATAATTTTCGTCAAAGGTGACGGTTGATCCGTCCGCAAGTTTTCGATCTGTCCCAAATCGCCCATTCAATGCGGGCCCAATTTTGGCCGAACCATCCACAGCGTGACAAGCAGCACATTGTGCAAAGAGCTGCTCACCTAATTGCTCAGGTGGTAAGTCTTGGCTTTGTTCTGCGATCCAAGCAGCAAAATCTTCCTCAGAAACGGCAACCACTTTGGCCAACATGCCGGAGTGAGTCGTTCCGCAATACTCGGTACAGAATATTTGGTATTCGCCGGGTTCAGTAGCTTCAAACCACAGCGAGGTATACCGATTGGGTATTACATCCATTTTGACCCTGAACGCAGGGATAAAAAAGCTGTGTAATACATCCTGGCTGTTCATCATGAGTTTTACAGGACGGCCAACAGGCACATACATTTCTGAAAATGCCGTAACACCTTCAGCATATTCAAACTCCCAAGCCCATTGCTTTCCCATAACGGATATTTGATAGGCATCCGTTGGATCCGTATTCATTTTGAGGTATACATCAAAACCCCAAATGAAAACGAACAGCACTAAAATGGTTGGCACAACAATCCACGCCGCTTCCAACAGTTTACTTTCGTGAACTGGCTCAGGCACGCTTGTTTCGTCCGTCCGTTTGTAGCGCAGCATGAAGTAAACCTTTGCTGCGACTACTGCAATAAATAAAACCGTACTAGTCCAAAAAACGAACCAGAACAGGGCATCGACTTCATTTGCGAATGTCGACATGGCATCTGGTAACCAGATTGATCCTTTATCGCCCATGTTGGAGTATGTGTATGTTAATCGTGAGTTCTAATCGATGAGTCCGGACGAAGCAAACGGCATTTTTTGCTTGCTACGTTCCCGTCGCCAAAAAATGAGTAAGCCGAATCCGATAACAAGTAGCGTAAACAAGCCGCCAAGTTTCATCAAATTGGTGGCATGTAGCACGTACGAATTGGAATCTGGATCGTATCGATAACAGTAAAGAAGTACTTGATCCAATGCAGACCCCACTTCTCCGTCCGATGCCTCCACTATCGCCTGCCGCACTTCGGCACTAGGATAGTTGATTCCGTTAATATATCGTGTTATAAGCCCATTATCGCCTAAAAATATCAGTGCCGACGGGTGTGCGAATTCCTGAGTCGATGTGACCCACTTGAATTCAAATCCTACGGCTTCGGTAAGTCTGGCAATACTTTCTTCTGAACCAGTCAGAAAATGCCATCCTTTTTCGGCAGACTGTTTATTCAACTTGAGCATAATTCTACTCTTCGTTGCCGCTGCCATTTCAGGTGTTTCTATGGCCGAAAAACTGATCGAAAGCACGTCGTACTCGTCGCCTGGCGTCCATGGAATTAACTTCAACGTTTCCGTTAAAGACTCCAAAACCACGCTGCACAACATGGGGCAGTCATGATACACAAAATTGAGTATGACGGGGCGCCCTGCTTCGAAATAGGTACTCAGCGGTGCAGAGTCCCCATTTTCGTCCTGGAAAACAATATCTAGAGGAATTGTATCACCCAACTTTTGAGTCAACCCAACCCCATTAAGTGAGGTGGGTAACTCGCCTGATTGGGCAAAGGCCGGATGAACGACCAACAACGCCAATGCGATAATAAGCTTACAATATGTTGAGAAAGAACAAATGAACAGTTACGCTAGATTACTTGGTTGCATCTTGTGCTTCCAATTCCATCGCCCGCTCAATAGGAATAATGTAACGGCCGTTTTCGCCCGTTCCGTAGGCCATCAATTTCGAAGCGCCCATGGTCTGATTTTCTTGCAAAACCGGATACCCCGTCGTTGAAACAGCGGCAAGTTTAGCTTCCTGAAATTTTACTTTGGAATACGTCCATCCCATGATAACAAGAGCTATCACCACTATTACGGACACCACCATACTGCCAAAAATGGCTGCAAAGCTTAACCCTTCAGGTTCTATTTCCATTGAATGTGAATCGTGCGAAGACATAAGCGTTCGATCGGGAAAATGACCAATTAGGAATTTGTAAACGAGAGTGATTTGTGCAAACGCGGGTCGTTTTGAGGGACCGTAGCATGCCGATTAAATCGGTACACAAAAGCTGCAGTAAATACGCCTGCTAGACCAAACCAAGCCGCAATATCATACAAACTGATGCTAGCGTGATCTGCGCCAAATACAGGCTTGATGATCCAGAACATATCGAACCACTGCATAACCAACATCCATACAGCAAGCGTCACAAGATACGGAAGAAAGCGTTTAGCCCATCGCCCAATAAGGAGCATAAAGGGGACTACGAAGTGGCCCAACAGTAGGATGGCCGAATAGGTCTCCCAACCGTGCTCTAATCGATGACGATAAAAAACTGTTTCTTCTGGTAAGTTTCCGTACCAAATCAACATGTACTGGCTGAAACCGATGTAGGCCCAGAACACCGTGAATGCAAACATGAATTTGCCCAGGTCCTGGAAATGGTCCACTTTAATCTGGGTAGACAGCATCCCTCCTTTTTGCGCAAAAAAGGCAACGAGAATCATCACGGCCATAATGGTCATGAAGGAACCCGCAAAGAAATAGATGCCGAAAATGGTAGAGAACCAATGGGGATCTAGTGACATCAAGATGTCAAACGACGCAAAGGCGGTAATCACTGCGCCCAATCCTAATCCAATCGCCGAATACTTGCGTTGAAGTTTCGGGATCGATGGGTCTGGATCGTTGTCTTGACGAATGCTAAGCGTGTAGAGCTTAAAGGAAATCCACGTCCAAATCACGAAATAAAAGGCGACGCGCGCCAAGAAAAACGGCGTATTCAAATAGCCT
>JAURGV010000074.1 GCA_030833605.1 Rhodothermales bacterium | reverse complement strand
AGCGGATCGCAAGGAAACATGATTTACCGGCCTTATGTTCGCTTTTTGGGTGATTTCCGGCGCTATCGCCCATTAAATAGTCGCAATATTTTGGCGACGAAATTGATCGTAGGTATTGCTCAGCCTACCGGGACCTCCGATGTGGTGCCATTTGATCGCCGGTTTTATGCCGGTGGCGCGTCTTCGGTTAGAGCCTGGCGTTTGAGAGAATTGGGGCCTGGATCGGCTAGTCTAGGCGCTGACTCTCTGGTTACTGCTTCCGACGCTACCAATATTTTAGGAGGGGACGTCAAAATTGAGCTCTCCTCAGAATTAAGAACAACCGTAATGCGCAGCTTGTTTTCCGCCAATTGGATTGTAGCCCTGTTTGTGGATGCTGGAAATGTTTGGTTGGGCCCTCGAAACCCGGGAAATAGCGATGGAAGGTTTCGCTTTGATCAATTTGTTGAGGATTTCGGGGTTGGCGGCGGATTTGGCTTACGATTGGGATGGGATTATTTGATCGTTCGGCTCGATGCGGCGTATAAAATACACGACCCCATTCGGAAAGGTGAGTTTCTGCCTGATGGCATGAAAAAACCCGTTTTACAGTTTGGTATTGGACACACATTTTAAAGGACGTCGCGTTGAAAAAAGGATCTATAGTTACCCTCACCATGGAGAAGTTTGCCGACCGCGGCAAATCATTAACGCGAATGGACGGATACGTTGTATTTGTCGCTGGCGCTGTACCTGGTGATACCGTGCAGGCTCGCATCTTCAAAAAGAGGAAGAAGTTTGCAGAAGGGGCGTTGCTTGAGGTGATAACACCGAGCCCCTTAAGAACAGACCCAAAATGTAAGTATTTCCTTACGTGCGGCGGCTGCAAGTGGCAACATGTGAATTACGAGAGCCAACTCGAAGCAAAAACGCAGTCGGTTCAAGACGCTTTCCAACACCACGGGGGATTTGAGGCCGTCGATGTCAAAAAAACGATTGGCACCGAAGACACCTACTACTACCGCAATAAAATGGAGTTTAGCTTCAGTGCGGGTCGCTGGCTAACCCCGTCAGAAATCGCATCTGGCGAAGATTTTGATACCTCATTCGCACTTGGATTGCACGTTCCGGGCAACTATGCCAAAGTGCTAGACCTTACGGAATGCCACCTGCAATCGGAGTTGAGCACCCGCATTGTAAATGCGGTTCGTGAGCTTGCGATTCAATCCGAGTGGAAACCATGGGATACGCGGCGCCACACCGGATATTTGCGTCATTTAGTGATTCGGCAGGCCGCAAAACTGCCCGAATTGATGGTCAACTTGGTTACGAGCTATGTGGATACCGAAAGAACAGAGGCCTTCGCTGCCTTTTTAAAAGCGGATTTCCCCGAAGTAACTACGTTTGTAAACACCATTAACTCAGGGGTTGCGCAGACCGCCTTTGGTGAAGAAGCTCACGTTGTTTTTGGAAGCGGCATCATTCACGACAAGATTGGAGATCTTACGTTTGAGATCGCCTCCAATGCCTTCTTCCAAACCAACACGAAACAGGCACAAACCCTGTACGAAGTAGCCATTGAATTCGCTGAGCTGAAGCCTGAAGACCTTGTTTACGATTTGTATTGTGGCGCAGGCACCATTACTTGTTTCATCGCACCTCACGTGAAACGTGTTGTGGGCGTTGAACTTATCGATGAAGCCGTGCAAAATGCGCGTAAGAATGCGAAAGCAAATGGCATCAAAAATGTAAAGTTCATCACGGGCGACATGATGAAGCTGTTCAATCCAGCATTCATTAAAAAGAACGGCCGTCCAGATGTGCTGATCGTCGATCCGCCTCGCGCCGGACTTCATCCGAAAGTGGTCGAACAAATCAAAGAATTGGCTCCAGATCGATTCGTTTACGTGTCGTGTAATCCGATGACGCAGGCTCGTGATTTGGCCCTTATGGCGGATGTTTACGATGTTGAAGTCCTTCAGCCCGTTGATTTATTCCCACACACGCATCACATTGAGTCCGTGGCCAAACTCAAGAAAAAATGATTTCTAGCCAGTCATCCAATTCGTTATGGCAGAATGCCTCGGTTTTTGTGACTGGGGGTACGGGCTTCGTCGGTAGCCATCTCGTTGAACGACTTTTGTCCCTGGGCTGCACGGACGTTCGTTGTTTGGTTCGAAAGGACCCAAAGTGGCTAAAGGGGTTGCCTGTCACCTTTATTGAAGGCGATTTAACGGATGAAGAGGCGTTACGAAGGGGCTTGAAGGGAGCCCATTATGTGTTCCACATTGCCGCTTTGACCCGATCCACCAGGTGGGAAGAATTTCTTCTCGCCAATGTAACGGGTACAGAAAAACTGCTAAGCGTCGCGCGGGCCGAATCAAGCCTCAAAAACAGCGTGGTGGTAAGCAGTCTGGCTGCAATCGGGGCCTCTGGAGAGGCTGTAGCTACTGAAGCGACTGGGTTTTCCCCGGTAAGCATGTACGGTCGGAGTAAGGCCGAAATGGAGCAACGCATCCTGTCGTTGGATCAGCCCTTGACTATTGTGCGGCCTCCAGCCGTGTACGGCCCCCGAGAAACCGACATTCTTACGTTTTTTAAATCCATCAACTCAAGATTATGTCCCATTGTGGGCTCCCCGAATAAACCCGTTCTGTCGTTGGTTTATGTGGATGATCTGGTAGAAGGCCTGCTTCAATCCGCTTTGGAGCCTGCAGCCATTGGAAAAACGTTCTTTTTAGGTGGCCTGCGTCAGTATTCCTGGGGTGAAATCCGGGATGCAACCACCCAGGCGTTAAATAAACGGGCACTTACGATTCGGATTCCCCCTGCCATTGTCCCCGCTGTAGGAGCAATCTCAGAAAGCATTGGCAAAGTATTCGGCTCATATCCACCTTTAAACAGGGAAAAGGCGGAAGAAATTACGCGTGCTACCATTATGTGCGACAGTTCCTTAGCGACGTCAACCTGGGGCTATTCGCCGATAACTACACTTGAAATGGGTATCCCAAAAACTATGGCTTGGTATAAAGAAAACGGCTGGATGAAATAGACGTGCCTACGAATACGCGTCTAAACACCCTTCAAGCTTTGAATCTTTGCTGAATCTATCGGTTTTTGGTGATTTGAAGAATCTACCTGTGTTAGTTGACGTTGACGACATCCCACAAGCTTTCGATCTCCATCCTAAAATCGCTTTTTTATCGTGAGTAATCTCGGTTTCAACACAGGCTACATCGAAGAACTCTACCGCCAATATCTGGACAACCCAGAAAGCGTAAGTGAGAGTTGGAAAGAGTTTTTCCAAGACTTCAGACCCGATCAAGGGTTTGTAGCGGCTTCGGAAGCTAGAACTGCGCACCCCGTTCAAGCGCCGCAGAGCGTACAGAGCCCACAGAGCCCTGAGGCCAAAACGTCGACGACGCCAGAACAGGTGGAAGACTGGTTCACCAAAGAACCGATCCGAGGTGCTGGAGCGAAGGTCGTGGAGAATATGGAAGCCAGCTTGGGCGTTCCAACGGCCACTTCGGTTCGTACGGTGCCTGTGAAGCTTATGGCTGAAAACAGGACGTTGATCAATGAGCACCAGCGCATGGTTGGGGGAAACAAGGTTTCCTTTACTCACATCATCGCTTGGGCCATTATCAAAGCGCTGAAGGAGTATCCTTCCCTGAATACGACGTACCGATATGAGGATGAAGGACATATCCATGTGGTCCCTCATGCGGTCAACTTCGGTTTAGCGATCGACATGGAGCGTCGTGGGAAACGCACCCTTTTGGTACCGAACATTAAGTCGGCCGACCAACTGAATTTTGCCCAGTTGCTGGGTACGTACAACGACCTGATCCGCCGAGCCCGCGATAACAAATTGGAAATTTCCGATTTTCAGCAAACGACGGCTACGTTGACCAACCCCGGAATGATTGGAACCAATCTGAGCGTTCCTAGGCTTATGAATGGTCAAGGAGTGATTGTGGGTGTGGGTTCAATCGGATACCCGACAGAATATTATGCGTTTCCTCCGGAAATGATTAGCAAAACGGGGATTTCGCAAATCATGACCATCACCTCGACCTACGATCATCGGGTGATTCAAGGGGCAGAAAGTGGCGCTTTTCTTGCCCACATCGATGCGCTGTTACGAGGCGAGCATAATTTTTTCCAGGAAATATTCAGTGACCTGAACATTCCCTATCAACCTTGGACCCTCTCGACCGACTCTACGCCACGCGTTGGAACGTACGGCTATATGTCGGAAGTCGATGTTATCCAGAAAGAAGCCAGTGTTCTACAGTTAATCCGTGCATACCGGGTTAGAGGACACTTGCAGGCTGACATCAATCCATTAGGGTACGATTGGGAATATCATCCAGAGTTAGACCCGGCGACCTATGGCCTGACCATTTGGGATTTGGATCGCGAATTCGTTACCGGCGGGCTTGGAGGTAAAGATTTATTGCCTCTTCGCGACATTGTGGACATTCTCAGACGAACCTACACGCGCCAGATTGGAACCGAGTTTATGCATATTTCTTCCGTGGAAGAAAAAAGATGGATTGCGAATCGGATTGAACCTAACGGCACAGAATTTACCATCACCGACAACGAAAAAAGGCGGATGCTGGAGAAGTTGAATGCAGCCGAAGCATTTGAAACGTTCCTCCACACCAAGTATATCGGCCATAAACGATTTTCGTTAGAAGGATCGGAAACCATTATCCCGATGTTGGACCGCATTTTATCGGATGCGGCTGAAAAAGGAGTGGATGAAGTGGTCATGGGAATGGCGCACAGGGGACGTTTGAACCTGTTGGCCAACATCATGAACAAACCCTACGAAGTTATTTTCTCGGAGTTTGAAGGCAACATTGATCCCAACACGACCCAGGGATCGGGCGATGTGAAGTACCATTTGGGATCGACTAGTGTTCATAATTCGCCGGATGGCCGAAGTGTAAATATTGCGCTGGCCTCCAATCCAAGTCACCTCGAGGCCGTGAACCCCGTCGTTGAGGGCATGGTTAGAGCCAAACAGGAGGCCCGCCGGAATAGCCCAGATAATCCCGATAACGATTATCTCGATTCGGTTATTCCGATCTTGATTCACGGGGATGCGGCGTTCGCAGGTCAAGGCGTAGTTGCGGAAACGTTACACCTGAGCCAACTTCCAGGATATCGTACCGGCGGGACCATTCATATCGTTATCAATAACCAAATTGGGTTTACGACCGGCCCAGCGGATGCCCGCAGTTCGACCTATGCGACCGATAGTGCCCGCATGATTCAGGCTCCCATCTTTCACGTCAATGGAGATGACCCTGAAGCGTGTATGCGTGTAGCTCGTTTGGCGCTTGACTACCGACAGATGTTCAACAAAGATGTGGTCATCGATATGTTGAGCTACCGGGTCCGCGGTCATAACGAAGGCGACGAACCAACATATACCCAGCCGCTGCTGTATCAGAAAATTGAGGCTAAGCGTTCACCTCGGAAGTTGTATACCGAACTTCTTTTAAGAAGGGGCGAAATGACGCCCGAAAGTGCTGAGAGTCTGCTGGACGACTACCGTTCACGCCTTCAGGACGCTTTCGATCGGACCAAAGAACTTTCGGAAGATGCTGTAAAGCCTGTTTTGTCTAACGTGTTGCAGGACAAGGAGATAAAGCCACTTCTTAAAGTGAAAACGGCTGCTTCTGAAGCCGACCTTGCCGCCGTAGTGAAAGCGTTGAACTCCATTCCCGAGTCGTTTGCCATCCACAATAAACTGGAGCGGCAGTTCTCGAAGCGAGAAAAACTGTACTTCGAAGAAAAACGAATCGATTGGGGATTTGCTGAAGCATTGGCCTTCGGGACCATTTTGGTTGAGAACACCAAGGTTCGCGTAAGTGGACAGGACTCACGGCGAGGTACTTTTAGCCATCGCCATGCGGTGTTGTACGATCAGAAGACAGGAAGCGAGTACATACCCCTAAACCACATCCAGGAAAAGCAGGAGCATCTGTTCATTTTCGATTCCTTGTTGTCGGAATATGCGGTTTGTGGGTTTGAATATGGCTATTCGGTTGCCCAACCCAACGCCCTAGTTGTGTGGGAAGCTCAATTTGGAGACTTCGCGAACGGAGCTCAAATTGTATATGACCAGTTTTTATCGGCAGCCGAAGAAAAATGGGGGCAAAAAAGTAGTTTGGTCCTGCTGCTTCCGCACGGATTTGAAGGACAAGGCCCAGAGCATTCGTCGGCAAGATTGGAGCGTTTCCTACAGTTGTGTGCAGAGAACAACATGATTGTTTGCTCCTTCACCACACCAGCCAACATGTTTCATGGTCTGAGACGTCAAGCCAACAGCGAAATCAGAAAACCGCTTGTGGTCATGTCTCCGAAGAGCTTGCTGCGGCATCCGGCGGTCATTTCAACACCCGAAGAGCTCTATGGAGGGGCCTTCCAAGAAGTCATTCCTTCCCATGATGCATCGGCCGTTCGTCGCCACATTTTCTGTAGCGGCAAACTGTACTATGATCTGGCGGCAGAATTGGAGCAATCGGGACTACAAAACGAAATCGCGGTTACGCGCCTAGAGCAAATGTATCCGTTTCCTTCCGAGGAAGTCGTGGCAGAGTTGAACCGGTTTGCTTCTGCACCAGAGGTTGTTTGGGCACAGGAAGAACCCGCCAACATGGGCGCATGGAAATTCGCTCGCGAGTTTTTTGAACAAGCACTCGAGGCGTCGAAGTCTTCCGTTAAAACGATTCGTTACGTTGGAAGAAAAGCTTCTGCAAGTACGTCAACGGGCAGTGCGCTTGTGCATCAAGCCGAACAGGCCGCGATTGTCGAAGCGTTACTCGCTAAATAACTGCTGCTTTCGCGAATCGCCTGGCGGTACGGGTGATACTGGGACAAGGCGGTACGGTCTAAAAAATAGAAAGCGGGTGCGCCCAGAATGGGCGCACCCGCTTATGCCTCTCTGATGCATCAAATCGACGAACTTGTGCTATAATACACGAGTCGGGGGGAGTCGAAAAGACGCTAAATAAATGTTCGGACTAAGATCCGACTGGAGTTCCTAGTAACGAGGGCGACGACGAGAGTTGCGTGCTGCTTTCTCGCGCTCTAAACGGCGTTCTTCTGAAGGCTTAACAAAAGCCATGTTTCCTCTGAAAATACGCAATATACGACTACGGTTTACGGCGCGTTTAAATCTGCGCAGCGCGCGGTCAATAGACTCGTTATCCCTTACTTTAATCCCTACTGGCACGTTAGATCACTCCTGGAGTGTTAAAATTTTCGAAATAGCCTTATAATTTAAACCATTTAGATAATAGAACGCAACTATTGTGACCATCCCAAACACCCATACCGTGGTCATTTCGACCAAAAACAAGCATAAGTTGGAAGAAATTCACGCAATCATGACTAATCTTCCAGTCAAATTCTTGTCACTTGATGCATTTCCGGGGGCTCCGGAGGTCGATGAAGACCAAAATACGCTTGAAGGGAATGCTGCAAAGAAGGCAGAAACATTGTTTAAAGTGACCGGCCATTCCACCATCGCCGATGATACGGGCTTGGAGGTGATCGCTTTGGACGACGCGCCGGGCGTTCATTCGGCCCGGTTTGCTGGTCCCAGCTGTGACGATCGGGATAACCGCGTTAAACTCCTCCAAATGCTACAGGGTGCGAACGACCGGCGCGCCCGATTCAGAACCGTAATTGCGTTCGCTTCGCGCAGCGGCACCTATTTTTTTGAAGGGGTGTGCAATGGATCCATTGCCAAGGAAGAACGAGGGTCTTTGGGGTTTGGGTACGATTCACTTTTTATACCGGACGGTTTCACCACGACGTTTGCGGAAATGGCTGCTTCGGAAAAAAATGAAATCTCTCATCGATCAAGGGCCCTCAAGCGGTTTGCTATGTATTTCTCTGGCATAGTAGAGGGTGATCAATGATTGCGTTAATCCAACGAGTTCGTAAAGCCAGCGTGACTATTTGTGACCCCACACCACGAGTAACGGGGTCGATTGATACGGGCCTGCTTATTCTTTTGGGTGTTCACGAGACGGACACCCCGGCCGAAGTAGACTGGCTCAGTAAAAAATGTGTGGGTTTGCGCATTTTCCCCGACGCCGACGACAAAATGAATTGCTCACTGGCCGAGTATGGTGGAGACGTTTTGGTGGTGTCTCAATTCACACTGTATGGAAATGCGGAAAAAGGCAACAGACCATCCTTTATCGAGTCCGCACGACCTGAAAAAGCAGAGCCCCTGTACGAAGCCTTTTGTGCCGCCGTAGGTGAACACCTCGGCAAACCGGTGCAACGCGGTGAATTTGGCGCGATGATGGACGTTGAACTAATCAATTGGGGTCCCGTTACCCTTCCTATTGAACGACGTTCGAAATAAGAATAGGTGGCTTTTCCATTTCCACTAATGATCGCGACCCCTTATTTTTGACATCCCGCGACCTACCGTGACCCTCGATGTCACGCTCTTTCTAATTCTTGTCTACTATGAATCGATTTTCCTCCTTCCTCGCGTCTTTCACCTGCGCCTTTGTCCTTCTTTCGGGATGCGCTTCTACTGAAATGGACGAAACGTCTTATGTATTGGTGGATGCGATTATCTATACCGCCGACCCTACTTTCCCAACTGCCGAAGCAATGGCTGTCGTGGACGGCAAAGTCGCCATGGTTGGAATGGAAGACGACGTATTACAGGCTTTTCCTAAACTGACGTTGAAATCTGCTGGCGGCAAAGCCGTGGTGCCAGGCTTCACCGATGCACACGCTCATTTTATGGGATTGGGCCAAGAAAAACTGTTTGTAGACTTACGGGACACCAAAGATATTCCAGAAGTCATTGCTCGACTGAAGGCATTTGAGGCCAATTTGCCCGATGACGCGTGGATTCAGGGACGAGGCTGGAACCAGGTCCTTTGGCCGGGTCGTGAGTTTCCGACGCGTCAGGATTTAGACGAAGCTTTTCCAACGCGCCCAGTGTGGTTAAGCCGGATTGATGGCCATGCCTCGTGGGCCAACACCGCTGCATTGGAAGCGGCTGGAATGGACAAAATCAGGAGCGCTTCAGACCCGCAAGGGGGAGCTATCATTCGCAATGCAACGGGTGAACCTACAGGGGTTTTTGTGGACACCGCACAGCGCTTCGTTGGGCGGGTTGCCCCTGGCGTTACCGAGGAAGATTTAGATAGAGCCCTTGAGCTTGCTCTTCAGGAAGCCGCCGAAATGGGTTTAACGGGAATACAAGATGCTGGAGTGGGCTCGGCCACCATTGACCGGTACAAGCGTTTTATAGATGAAGATCGGTTTACCGTGCGTATGTATGCCATGGTTGGGGGCCCCGGGGAAACGTTTGACACCTATTGTGGAAATCATCTGATAGATTATGGCGACAAACTAACCGTTCGTTCCGTAAAGCTGGTATTGGATGGCGCCCTTGGAAGCCGTGGAGCGGCGTTACTTGCCGATTACTCGGATCATCCTGGCAACCAAGGCCTAATCCGGACTTCACTGGAAGAATTTAATGCCACTGTTCAAAAAGCTTTAGAATGTGGCTACCAAGTGAACACGCACGCGATTGGTGATCGGGCCAATAAAGTATTACTCGACGGATATGAGCTCGCTGGAGCTACACCAGAGGGCCGTCACCGCGACGAACACACTCAAATTATTGACTTGGAAGAAATACCGCGCTTCAAGGCCTTGGGCATCATTGCGTCCATGCAGCCCACGCACGCGACCAGCGACCTCAACATGGCTGAAGACCGCTTGGGTGCACACCGCATTAAAGGAGCCTACGCGTGGCGCACACTGAAGGATGCGGGCATTCCGCTGGCCTTTGGATCAGATTTCCCAGTAGAAAAGTCCAATCCACTGGAAGGCTTTTTTGCTTCGGTAACGCGCCAAACAAAGAATCTGCTTCCGGAAGGGGGTTGGTATCCAGAAGAACGACTCACGAGAGAAGAAACGCTGAGCGCCTTTACCCAAGATGCGGCTTTTGCGGCCTTCGAAGACGCCACCCTAGGCTCCCTAT
>JAURGV010000073.1 GCA_030833605.1 Rhodothermales bacterium | reverse complement strand
AAATCAAACTTATGAGGTATCCAATATTATTTTAGATAGAGCTAATGAGATTATTCAAAAACAAAAAGACGTATTAGCATCAAGAGAAGACCTATTCAAAACAGAATTTCATGTGTATCATACGGTTTCTAATAAAAGAACCCAATTCGACGCATGAAAGCAATTCGACCTTCACTGGTACTCGCTCTGATCGTAATGATAACCGCGAGCTGGACATCCATGGGTGCGCCGTCATCCAATCTAGCACAAATCCCGGTTGAGTTAACCTCGGACAAAATTGTATTTCTGGTTCGTCATGCCGAAATGTGTTTGGATCAAGGGTCTAATCCTAATCTTTCTTCCTACGGACAGGAGCGGGCTCGCGAACTCGCCCGCGTTTTGGTCGACGTCAATTTGGGAAAAATCTTTTCGACCCCTTTCAATCGTACGCTTCAAACAGCTACTCCGATTTCCCAGTCTCAAGAATTGGAAATAAATCAAGTTGAAGTGGCGACTGGCTTTTTAGAAAGTCTCGCAGAACAAATAAGGACGGCAGATGCGTCGGCCATATTGGTCGCTGGTCATAGCAACACGACCCCAAGGTTGGTTAATCTGTTGGTGGGCAAGGAGTTAAGCGATTTGGAAGAAACAGAATTTGATCGGCTCTATATCGTTACGTTGCATGCCGATGGATCGGCCTCCTATTCCGTTTTACGCTACGGGGGACCTTCTGAAAAACCGTCCATCTGTTAACAGGGGTGGATGTGGGCAGCCTTATTCAGCCAATAGGTCCCACTGAACTTCGTGGAATTCCTCGATAAGGCGTTCAATTTGGAATCGTTTAGTTCTCCAAATGCGGAGCTGAACGTCACTTATATGTTTGCCCGGTATCGCGTTTAGCAAGTCGGTTTTTTTAGGGACCAATACCAAGCGATCTTTAAACAAGCGACGCTGAAGGTAGATCTCCTTCAATGCATTGGGCTCAATTTTTACGACCTCACTGTCGGTGTTCACCAAACCAGCCAACGACTGCTTTATCTCAAGGACCAAAAAGCCATCCTCGACCCAAACCACACCCTCTACTTCGGTTAGCTCAAGTAGCCCAACGGAGGGGAGGGTAAATTTTATTCGGTTCATGCCGAAACAGGTTGTCCCAACATCTTCAACATGTTGATGTGCGACTTAATGGACTTCAACAGCGTGGGGTGGTAGTTGTATGGAACGTCGTGTTTTTCCGCCACTTTCCGAACGATTTTACTGATCTCTGGATAGTGAATGGAGCACGTTTGAGGGAATAAGTGGTGTTCTATCTGGTAGTTTAAGCCACCGACATACCACGTTAATAAGTGGTTATTGCGGGCGAAATTGGCAGTGGTCCGCATTTCGTGGATGAGCCAAGCGCTTTCCATGTCGCCATTTTCGTCCGGATGAAGGAACTCAGGTCCTTCAACCACATGTGCCAATTGGAAGATGACACCCAAAATAAGACCGGCTGTCATGTGCATGGTCAGAAAGCCAATCAGAAACTGCGTGAACGTGACGTCGAGTACCCAAAGCGGAATCACGATTTGGTACATCACGGCTACGAATTTGGTCACGAAAAGCTTAAAGATCTCAATCGGTGGATGCTTTTTGTCTTTATAGGGGCCAATATCTTTTTTCAAAAACTGCTGGAAGTCCTTGGCGAACAACCAGTTAATCGTAGCTAAGCTGTAGGCTGGGAAAGCAAAAAAGTGCTGAAAACGGTGGAACGGATAGCGAGGTGCCTCTGGCGATAAGCGAACCAACGGCGATACCGTTAGGTCTTCATCAACTCCCGTAATGTTGGTATACGTGTGGTGAATCACGTTGTGGGTGATTTTCCACATGTAACTGTTTGCGCCAATTAGGTCAAAAAACGTCCCAAACAGAGCATTTATCCACGCATGTTTGGAATAGGCGCCGTGTAATGCATCGTGCGATACACTGAAACCAACTCCTGCCACCCCTATTCCCATTACAAAGGTCAACAACCACATTTGCATTAGGGTGAAGGAGCCAAACAGAATAAGGGCGTACGGGCCTAAGAACAGTAGCAAGATGCCTACGGTTTTCAGCCGCATGGCCATGTTGGCGTTTCTCGACTGACCGCTGTCCACGAAGTACTGGTTTACTTCGGCTTTCACTTCTTTTACAAAGTCGGCGCCGTCTTTTGACGAGAATCTAATTTTGGTTTCGGTCATGGAGTCTCGACGAGTTCGTCTTCACTTCTAAATAGGATGATCCTTTGAAAATACGACTTTATTGTCACATCCAACAATCAAGGTGGGGGAAACACCGACCCTGATTATTGACCTTTGTGATATTCCCGAATTTGATTCGCTACAGGCCGAAGTAAATCGTTGGGAATGGGTACGGTCAAATTGTATTGGGTAACCTTCCATTCTTCCCCAATTTTGATGAGCGCACCGGTACCTCGACACGTTCCAAAACCGTCGTTTTCAAGGCTTTCGTCAAACCAAGCGGTGTTTCCGTCGGGCGAGAGGTAGATGTTTCGGTCGGTCATGACGTACGTCCATCCCCGTCCAGCATCAAACGAGGGCTTTGCGTAGCCCTTGAACTGGTCTATGCTCCAACGCTCCGTGGCGTCTGTTCCTAAGAAAATGGCATCTTTGGTGTAGAGATCAAAGTACGCGTCGAAATTTGCCTCGGACGCAAATTTGTGGATGTTATCCAAGACGGCGTTAACAGCTTCCGTGTTTTGGGCAGAGGCTGAGATGGTTAAAAGGGTCAAGGAGAGTACGATGAGGAGCTTTTTCATAGCGCAAGTTGAAGTAAAGGTGCACGCGGGCCAACAAGATGGCTTATTATAGGTGAATATTGGAGAATTACCATACGTATAGCGGATACCGCTGAGTGATCCCTTTTTGTTCGCATGAACCATCGTAAAATGAAAGTACAGCTCCCCATCGCGCATTTTCGAGGATTGGCTTTGTTGCTAAGCCTCGTTTTATTGAGTGGATGTTCCTCTGACCAAGCTCCGGACCTCATCCTGACCAACGCGAACGTATATACGATGAGTTGGAGCGACCCCAGTCCCACAGGAGTCCCGTCTGCTGATGCGCCGTTTTCGGACGGAAAATGGATGGCGGATGCGGAAGCCGTTGCCATGCGGAATGGTAAAATTGTGGCGGTGGGGTCTGCGATTGATGTGATGAAAATGGCCGGTTCAATGACTCGAGTGATTGATTTGAACGGCGCGACTGTGTTACCGGGTTTGATCGAAAGTCATGGCCATTTGCACGAGTTAGGCGAAAAAAACGAGGAGGTGGTTTTGGTTGGGGCGGTCACTGAACAGGACCTAGCCGATCGACTGACGCCCCGCCTTTCAACTCCGGAAGGAGAGTGGATTGTAGGCAGCGGTTGGGATGAAGGGGAATGGGCCAACGCATTACCAACACGCCAATTTATTACGGATATGTTTCCCAATAATCCTGTGGTGCTCAAAGGATTGCGGGGTTTTGGAACGCTGGGTAATGATGCTGCGCTGGCGGCCGCTGGCATCACGGAAAGTGTTGAAAATCCGGTTGGTGGGGAGTTGGTGCGTGATGCCAGCGGCCGCCTCACCGGTGTGCTCCTAAATAATGCGACCGATCTATTAAACGACGCCATTCCAGAGCGCACATTGACCCAGAAAAAAGCCGTCCTAAACTATGGAATTGAACGGCTTTTGGAGTCCGGATTTGTAACAACGCATCATGCGGGGGTTCGTACAGACCACCTGCCAGCCTATCAATCCATGGCCGAAAACGATGAGCTCCGCATGCGGGTGGAAGCCATGTTGTCGGTGGGCGTTGTGGGCGCGCCATCCGTTGAAGAATGGACAGCAACAGGCCCAACCACGGATCCTGAATCCATGCTCCAAATTCGGTCCGTAAAAGCCTATTATGATGCATCTCTGGGAAGCCGGGGAGCTCGTTTGATCGAAGACTATAGCGATATGCCGGGACATCGTGGCGTTTCCGGCGTGGATTATGGGTTTGATGAAGCCAACGTGGCTGCTTTCATGAAAGCAGGGTTTCAAGCCGGAATTCATGCTATTGGAGATGCTGGAAACAGGGAGGTACTCGATTTTTACGAAAAAACGTTCGCTACCTACCCGGAAACACAATCCAACAGACACCGCATTGAACATGCTCAGGTGGTTCACCCCGACGATTTCCAACGGCTTGGAGCGATGGGGATTGTGGCTTCGATGGAGCCGGGCCACGCGGTTGAAGACAGTCCATGGGCCGAAGAGCGGGTTGGTCCAGAACGCATACAAGGGGCCTATGCCTGGAGAACCATGCGTCAAAACGGCGTCCGGCTGATTTTCAATTCAGATTTTACCGGAACGGATTGGTCTTTTTTTTACGGTGTGTATGCGGCCGTGACTCGAAAACAAAAAGATGGTACGCCAGCAGACGGATGGTATTCGGAACAGGCGGTCACTCCTGAAGAAGCGGTTCGTGCTTACACGGTTTGGCCGGCGTACGCCTCCCAACGGGAATCGTTAACGGGAACGATAGCCGTGGGGAAATGGGCGGATATTACCGTGATGGATATCGACCCTTTTAATACAGGAATGACGCAACCTGAACTATTGTTAACCGGAAAGGTGATAGCGACTATTGTTAGGGGACGAGTCGAATACGAAGGAAGGGACTAGCCGCATTTAGGCGAGTGCATTCCCATCATTTTGCTCCGCTATATTTCCTAATCATGAATCTGTCTGCCTATATTGGGTTCTGGCAATTCCTTTTAGGAAGGCAATCTTCCGCTTCGACAAGATCAGCCAGAGCTGCCTCTTGAACCTGAAATTCACGTAGGTCGGCGTATACCGAAAATTTTCAATACGCAATTCGTTACATGCCAGCATCTAGGAAGGAAGGTTTTCGACTAGAACAACTCAACGAATTTGCTTCGCATCTGCTGGAGGCTGAGTCTGAAAGTGAAGTAGCCTGGATTATTGCCAGACAAGCCATTGCACATCTTGATTTTGACGATTGCGTCATTTATTTGGTGGATGACGATAAACAGCACTTATTCCAAGCCGCAGCTCACGGCCCAAAGAATCCCGTAGAACGAAAAATTTTAGATCCGATTGTAATTCCGATCGGTTCGGGCATCGTAGGGAGTGCCGCCCAAACGAAAAAAAAGATCCGAGTAGGCGACGTTCGGCTTGACCCCCGGTACATAGAAGACGATCAGTTTAGGCTCTCCGAATTGGCCGTTCCCATGATTTATAAAGGGTCTTGCATTGGAGTTGTCTATTCAGAACATGCCCAGAAAGACTTTTTTACCCAAGCGCATGAAGATGAACTGAACACCGTTGCAGCCTTGGGCGCTGCACGTATCGTCCATATTCGGTCGATTAATAGCTTGAAAGAGGAGAGCCAGCGATTCCAGAAACTTGTTGAATCAGCATCTGATATCGTATTTAGAGCCGATATTCGGGGATATTTTACCTACGTAAACCCGGTAGCGATTCATTTAACCGGCTATTCTGAACAGGAACTGCTTGGTATGCAGTTTTTTGAGCTGGTAACAGAGGATCAACGAAATCTGGTCAGTCGTTTTTATAGGTCGCAGGTACGTAGAAAAGAAGCCAGTACGTATCTAGAATTTAGAATACAGACCAAAAAAGGAGATTTTATTTGGATCGGACAGAATCTCCAACTTCTTTTTGAATCGGACAAGTTGGTAGGATTCCAGGCCATTGCTCGAGATATCAGTGTCGTTAAATATGCTCAAAGTGCCGTTTCTCGATCTGAATCGAACAAGCGCGCCATTCTGAATGCCTCCCTCGATGGTGTTATTTCTGTCGACACAAAGGGGCGAATCATTGAATTTAATCCCGCAGCCGAAAAGATTTTCGGGTTTTCGATGGAAGAGGCATTTGGCCGAACATTGGCTAAAATGATCATTCCGCCTGAGTATCGAGATGCGCACAGAGTGGGAATGAAGCGGTTAGTTTCGACTAGAGTACCCAAACTCATCGGCCAACGTATTGAAGTGCCAGCGCTTCGGAAAGATGGCACCCAGTTTCCCATTGAACTGACACTTATAGAATTGGAGACCGATCAAGGACTTCAGTTCACCGCATTCGTTCGGGACATTACCGAACGGAAGGAAAATGAAGAAGCGCTTAAAGAAGCGAGAGCATTAGCGGAACGGAATGCCGATGCGAAGACGCAGTTTTTATCCAGCATGAGTCATGAAATCCGAACTCCTTTGAATGCTGTAATTGGAATATCCCATTTGCTTGTGAAAACGGACCTTTCTGTTAAGCAGAAAGGCTACGTTACCGATGTTCAACTCGCAGCCAATAACCTATTGGGACTGATCAATAATATTTTAGACTTCCAGAAGATTGATGAGGGGCATCTTGAACTAGAACAAGTAGTATTCGATCTGAAAGATCTCTTGGAAGAATTGATAGGAAGAGCTCGTTATTTGGCTATTGGTAAGCAAGTTGCCGTTCAATTGAATGTGGCTGCGGACACGCCGGAATGGGTTAAAAGTGATCCAATTAGAATCGCACAAATCATTTCTAACTTGGTCAATAACGCCATCAAGTTTACAGAGCAAGGCTTCGTGACCATTGATGTTTCGGTTGTTTCTAGTTCGAAAAAAGCATCGGTCGTATGTTTTTCTATTTCTGATTCAGGGATAGGTGTTCCCGACGAATCCATTGACAAAATCTTTTATTCATTCGCTCAGGCATCCTCGAACACGACACGGAAATATGGAGGAACAGGACTTGGGCTTCCAATCGTGAAAAGGCTCGTCAATCTTTTTCAGGGCGAGATCCAAGTCAAATCGGAAGTAAACGTTGGGACGGAATTTAGGGTGAGCATACCCGTTGGTTTAGCTACCAAAAAAGAAACTCGAACGACACAATCCTTTTCGCAAAAAGGCAATTTATCCGGGGTACAGATTTTACTGGTTGAAGACAATCCGGTCAATCAGTTCGTAGCCAAAGAAATACTTCAAACATGGAATGCAGAGACCACGATTGCTTCCAGTGGAAAAGAAGCCATTGAGTATTTAAGTACCCAATCCTTTAATCTGGTACTTATGGATATTCAAATGCCGGATATGGATGGTTTTCAAACCACGGCATACATTAGAAACGAGCTCTTAATTACATCCGAAATACTCCCAATCATTGCCTTGACGGCTTCCGCCCTCAACGCACAAAGAGAAAGAGCGATAAGCGTTGGAATGGATGACTTTGTCCTAAAACCATTTGATCCTTCCTTTTTATACGCCCGAATTTCGTCGGCCTTAAATGCCCGAAACATTCGTTTTGGAAGCGGACTGAAAAAGCAAAAAGCAGCCTTGAATTGGGATTATTTCAACGATAATTATGGGAATAGTGAATCTTTAAAACTGAAAATCATTCAGGTTCTTACGGAGCAAATCCCCCTTCATCTTGAAGTGCTTCACGATGCCCTTTCCAATAAGGACGCGGGAGCAGTTTGTGCTCTTGCTCACAAAATAAGGCCGTCTGCAGCAATGGTCGGTGCCCACAAATTGGAGTCGGTGTGTATTCAATTGGACGAATGCAAAACACTGAAACGTGGTGAGCAAGAAGCGCTTTCGCTTGGACCGGATTTTCTTAAATTGCTTGAAGAACTGGGCCGTGAAATCTCTTCAATCTCATCCTAGCAGATAAAAAATGGACTCCAAAGGTACTCCCATTCGGTGTTGTGTCATTGACGATGACCCAGTTGCCCGAAGTGTGATTGAACATTTTATCGCAGATCTGGATGAATTTGAACAAGTCGGCTCGTTTGACTCTGCCCGTGAAGCATTGCGCTCTGCAGAATTGAAGCAATGCAAAGTGCTCTTTCTGGACGTCGAAATGCCGGAAATGAGCGGTTTGGAGCTCTTGGAAGTGTTGGACGATGCGCCCCTCGTAATTCTAGTAACCTCTAATCCGGATTATGCTGTCGAGGCGTTTGGTATTGACGTGGTCGATTATTTATTAAAACCGGTGACCTTTGGGCGATTTCTACAATCAGCCAAAAGGGCCATTGCTACGCTTCATTCTGAAATTGAAGCGCCACCTGAATCGGATCATGTTTTTGTTAAATCCGACGGGAAATTGATGAAAGTCGCTTTGGCAGACATTGAGTGGATAGAGGCTCAGCGCGACTATGTCTTAATTCATACGGACACGAAAGAATATTTCATCCACAGTACGATGAAAAGGCTCACCGATAGGTTGAGTACTCGAGATTTCGTCCGGGTTCATCGCTCGTTTATTATACGGTTAGACAAAGTCCAAGATATCCAAGATGCTTCCGTTTTAATTGGGAGAAAGGTGATCCCTGTTGGAGCTTCGTTCAAAGACGACCTGGAATCAAAGATTAATTTTTTATAGCCAATTCAGGGTTGCCGTCCCAAAAGGATGGTTACTGAAATAAATGGGCTAGGTCTGACTCTGCCGCGATGTACCCAAACGAAGCCCACGAAGGGCTTTCCATCATTTCTCGCCACTTCTGATTGGCTATTTGGGTATTTCCATTGTAAAAATGCCAGTTGCCTATGCCGTATAAAATGGCATCGTTTGCTGGGCCTTCGCCTTTGAGTTGATCTTCGCTCACTTCTCCTTTATAAAAGAGGTCCAACTGATGGTATGCGGTGTTCTCAATAATCTCCATATCGGCCGTAATTCCATCCAATAGTTGATCGGCTTCCTTCAGATGTCCCATTCTTCGGTGGATCATGTACAACCAATGCGATGTGCTCACCACATTATCGGCGTTGGCGGACGTTGCGAGCCCGTTGGAAAATCCTCTGAGCGCGTTGGGGAGGTCGTGTTTTAAGTAATATGCGAGCCCCAAATGGTACCAGATGTTTCCGTGCAGCGTGCTAACGGGGATGTTTTGAGCGTTTGGCATGCCATCAGGCTCGATTTCGTTGGGTTGGCCCTCAATAAGCTTAGCTGCCGTCTCAAAATCCTTAATTGCCTCATCGAATTTCCGGATGGTGATATAGCGATGTCCGCGATGACGGTACAAACGAGCATCGTTCGGGCTTAGTGAAATACCATCCGAATAAATTTTTATGGCCTGGGCATAGTCCCCGATGTATGCGGTAAAACGACCATACCAAATCAGGTTTTCGATATTAGTGGAGTCGGCCTCGAAGGCTAATTTGCTTTCATTATATCTCGCTAAAAGCGCATCCGAAGGCTCCGCGGAATACAGCGAATCGCCAAGAAGCGACATGGCATCTGGAACGGCTACTGGGGCATCGGAAGATGGGGCTGCGCACCCAACGACAAAAACGAAAAGAAGAAAAACGGTGGTTTTCATGGTAGCATGGAGCGTTTGCTTCCGGGCTTAACGATCTAGATGACATCGAACCTAAAAGTATGAATTAGCAGGAATTAATCTAGTCTGCTACGAATGCATCGGTTGACCATTCCAAAACGTGCGTCGGCTCTGTTCTTCCGGGTAATACCTTTTCTCCCAGCGACCGGAATCCATTTTTGGTAAGGACATGAATCGATGCTGTATTGCTGGTAGAAGTAAATGCGGAGAGCCTTTTTACGGACAGCCTACGTTGTGCCCAGGCCACTATCGTTTTTGCAGCTTCCGTGCCGTAGCCCTTTCCGTGTTCCGTCTCAACAAAAGCAAAACCAAAGTCTGGATGGGGCAAAAAGTCTCTTTTCAGTAGCCCACAAATTCCGATTGGGGTGGAAACGCCAGTTAGTTCGACCAAAAACATCCCAAAACCGTAGTTGGCGTAGTTCTGGAGACCTGCCTCATTGATGTAGTTGGTGGCGTCCTCCAACGAACGCACCCCTTTATCTCCAATATTTTGGATGAACGAAGCTTCGCGCAACAGTCGAACAATAAAGGCGGAATCCGTTATTCGCAGTTCTCGAATATGGAGTCGTTCAGAATGCAGCGTAAGCGAAAACGAGTCAGAAGCCATTATTTACACGTCCTGTGATGGTACATCCGGAGAATCGGGCCTTTTCGTTGGTCCACCCATGCACGAATATTTTTTCCCACA